>HF986654.1 GCA_000433175.1 Prevotella sp. CAG:1058 | reverse complement strand
TCCGTAATGTTGCACTTGCTAGTTGACTCTGCCCTTGTGTTGCAGGGTACCGTGGCCCGCCCGATTAGTAATGTGTTGTTTTCTGGTGTCAGGATTGACGATGTAAAAAATGCCCTGAGCTTTGACAATACAATAGGTGTTGAGATGCGTGATTGTCATATAGGCGGACGTGCCGGTGTGCCGTCTAGGGCCAAGTGATGCTTGTTTGTGCTTACTATTTTCCATTTTGCAGTCCGTCTTGGCTTCTTGCATTATAATGAGGTCTGGCGGACTGTAATGTTTTCAGTGATATAGACAAAGGCTGTTTTCTGTTCAAATGCTGCCGGCTGTTAGCCTTTTTCATATTTCACCTATGTCTACATAACCTCTTGTTACAGCATAAATTGTAAGTGCTGAAACGCTTTTAAGTCCGAGCTTGTCCATGATGTTGCGGCGGTGGGTTACGACGGTGGCGAGGCTTATGTTCAGCATGTTGCCTATTTCCTTGTTGATAAAGCCTTTGACAATGAGCGACATGACTTCTATTTCACGCGCTGACAACTTTTTATCATGCTCGGTTTGAGGTACAGGAGGAAGGTGGCGTCCTTGTGAGTGTGCCGATTGCTCGAGGGCTAGCAGCGAGCGTACGAGTTTCTTTTCCGGTACCGATGTACACAGGCAATGGAATCCTGCAAATGTGGGTTGGTCGTCAGAGGAAGCTGATAAGACAATTGTCTTACCACGTCTGCGGGCGAAAAATTGCAAGTTTCCAGTTACTGTGTTTGTTGATGCGAAATAGTGAATGTATTTGTCGACGTCGGATTGCGGTACGTCATTAGCCGAGAGAAACGTGTCAATCCTTACGACGGGCATTACTTCTTGCAGCATCTGTCTGAGCCCGATGGCTGCAAGCGTATCATGGTGGATGACCGCTATTCTTAGTTCATGGTTCATTGCTCAATATTTATAATCAGTTTCGCCGGACTACATTTCATGGTTTCTTTATAGTTTCTGAACCTTAATTTATGAAACGTAATCCGGCGAGATGTTAGATGGTGTTCGGATTTGTCTTATGACATGAAACCGAGCAAGGCTCCTGCTGCCACGGCCGAGCCGATAACTCCGGCTACATTTGGTCCCATGGCGTGCATCAGAAGGAAGTTGTGGCGGTCGTATTCAAGACCGATGTTATTTGATATTCGGGCGCTCATCGGTACGGCACTTACACCGGCATTACCGATAAGCGGGTTGATCTTCTTTGACTTTGGCAAGAAAAGATTCATTATCTTGACAAACAGTACGCCTGATGTTGTGGCTATGATGAATGCCATTGCACCGAGTAAGAAAATGTATATGGTCTTGAGTGTCAGGAACTCGCTTGCCTGTGTAGAGCAACCAACTGTAAGTCCGAGAAGCATTACTATAATGTCGTTAAGTGCGCTTCCTGCTGTTTTTGCCAAACGTGTTGTCTTGCCTGATTCTTTCAGCAAATTACCGAAGAACAGCATGCCAAGCAACGGTAAGCCTGAAGGTACTATGAACGTTGTGAGTAAAAGTCCGATTATTGGGAAGAGGATACGCTCTGTCTGGCTGACATGGCGTGCCGGTTTCATTCGGATGAGACGCTCGTTCTTGGTTGTGAGCAGGCGCATCAACGGCGGCTGGATGACCGGTACGAGGGCCATGTACGAGTATGCGCACACTGCAATGGCACCCATGAGGTTGGGGCAGAGCTTTGACGACAGGAAGATGGCTGTAGGACCGTCTGCTCCTCCGATTATTGCTATACCGGCAGCCTGGCTAGGCTCAAAGCCGAGAGCCAAAGCAATCATGTATGCTCCGAAGATGCCGAACTGTGCGGCAGCACCAATAAGTATAAGTTTTGGGTTGCTGATAAGTGCAGAGAAGTCGGTCATGGCTCCGATACCAAGGAATACCAATGGAGGATACCAACCCTGGCGTACGCCTTGGTAGAATATGTTGAGCACTGAGTTGTCTTCGTATAGTCCGATTTCAAGTCCTGCATCGGCACGGAAAGGAATGTTGCCTAATATTATACCGAGTCCGATCGGTACGAGCAACAGAGGCTCGAAGTCTTTCTTAATGGCCAGCCAGATGAAGAATGCGCCGGCGATGATCATTATTATGTTCCCCGTCTCGGCGTTGGCAAAGCCGGTGTATGTGAGGAACTCGTTGAAGTTACTTGATATGAAATCTAAAAATCCCATGGCTTGTTGTTTGTTACGGTTGTTAGGTTTTACTGCTCCAGGCTTATGTGTGGCTTATTATGCTGTTGATAGCTGTCAAACAGCAACGGCGACGCATAATCCTATGAAACTCATCCTATGGTCATCAGGGCGTCACCTTCCATTACCGTGTCTCCCTTGTTGACGAGTATTGCTGTAACTGTGCCGTTGCTTTCGGCTTCGATGTTGTTCTGCATCTTCATGGCTTCAAGTACGACTACCGTGTCACCGTTCTTCACAGTATCGCCTACCTTGACTTTGATTTCAGTTATTGTACCAGGCAGCGGTGCCGTAATTTTCATGCCAGCTCCTGCCGGGGCAGCCGGGTTGTCAGCTTTTGCCTGGCGTTGGGCTGGTTTCTGTGCAGCTGCGGGTTGGGGTGCAGCTACCACAGGCTTATGTGGCATGGTGTTGGGATTTATCGGCTGCTTAAGCTCAACTTCGAAGTTAATACCGTTAACGCTTACTTGCGCAATGTTACCTTCTACATTAATTATCTCTACGTCGTAGTCGACGCCCTGTACTTTATATTGATACTTATTCATGTTTTTGTTATTTAATTTGACAAGTTTACTTATTAGTATTGCGTTTGGACTGTCAAAAGTCCTGCTCTATGCTTGTCTGTCGTGTTTATGGTATTATTGTTTCTTCCGGATAAATGTTCCAATTAGTATGGTGCGGTTTGATAGTTATAATGTTACTTTCTATATCGTGTACATTATCTTCGTATTGTTTGAGTGCCATTGCAATTACTGCAATGTAGATCTCCTTGTCTATTCCACCGGTCTGAAGGCCGTCTTTCAGGATGATTTTCGTCTTGTGTCCTGTTTCTGCGATTTTCTCTCCGGTCTTGACTGCGGCTTTTATAGGTTGTATCTTTCCAGCCTTCTTTATTGCATGCTTGTGTGCCATGAACAATCCGAGTATCCGGAAGAATACATAAAGCAGGGCGAGACAGAAGAACACGATACCCATTGACAAAACTGTAATGCCTATGCCGTATGGGTCTTCACGCTTAATCTTAGCCATTTTTGTCTCATCTACCTGTATGTAGTTTTCTATGCCTGGGGTAACGGTTTCCGCATTTCTTACCACCCATTGGTCTGAACCGTCTTTTACTCTTGCGTAAGATTGGTCGGCGGCCAGGGCCGGAACTGATACGGAGTCGATGAGGTCGATACCGTTGCCGTCATACAGTGCCACCCATACAGGATTGCCGTTTACGGCTTTTGCATCAAGATGCAATGAACCTTGAGCGTGGCTGCTGTTAAGGAAGAATACGATGTGGTCGCGCGCAGACAGTGATGTGCGGTCGTCACCGTTGGGGATGCAACTCATCATCGACGTACGCTGTGCAACGGTAAGATTTTTGTCGAGCACTCGCCGGTCGGTGGTGATGTACATGCCACGGACGTTATACGTGGAAAAGGCGGTGTTGGCTAGCTCAACCCATGCATTCCTATTCCCGTATTCGTCTTGCAGGTTTGCCTTGTTGTTGGTAAGCACTTCGTTAATCTTGATGTTCTTGGCACCTTGTCCGAACATCGAGACCGTGCTTGCGCATAAGGCAAGGAGAAGGAAAATGGTCTTTTTCATGTTATTATTTAAGTTGTTTTTGATTTCGTAGGTTATGTATTCATGGCATGTCGATTTTGCCTAATGTCATTATGCCATGTGCCCCATGCTTCCGTGTCAGATGCCGCAACAGAATAGTACGATTATTTGCGCAGTGAAAATTCTGAGGAACATGCTCAGAGGGTAGACCGTGGAGTAACCTACGGCCGGAGCTTCTTTTGAGCATGTTGCATTTGCGTAAGCCAATGCTGGCGGGTCCGTGTACGTACCGGCTATCATGCCCATAATCGTGAAATAATTTAACTTGTATTTCAGACGGGCTATCGTGCCTACAATAAGTATGGGTATTATTGTTATTAGGAAACCGGTATAGACGTATTTAATTCCGTCTCCCTGTACTATTGTTTCTACGAATCCGTCTCCTGCCTTTATACCTATGCTGGCAAGGAACAGCACAAGGCCTATTTCACGCAGCATCATGTTGGCACTTGTCGTGGTGTAGGTTACCAAGTGGGCTTTGTATCCGAAGCGTCCTATTAATATGGCTATGATAAGCGGTCCTCCGGCTATGCCGAGCTTTATAGGTACAGGGATGCCCGGGAATGCGACTGGTATGCTGCCGAAAAGTATTCCGACGAATATTCCGACGAATATGGTTGCAATGTTGGGCGCATTAAGACGCTTTACCGAGTTGCCCATGACGCTGGCTACGCGGTTCACGGCGCCTTCAAGGCCTACAACCATGATTCGGTCGCCCACCTGGAGCGAGAGGTTCGAGCTGGCAAACAGGTCCATGCCGTGGCGTGTTATTCTTGTGACGTTGACGCCATAGGCGCTCGAGAAGTGCATCTGGCCGAGGGTCTTGCCGTTTATGGACGGGCGTGTGATGACGATGCGCTTGCTAACCATGGGCTCGTCCTGCTTTTTCCAATCCACTTCGATTTCAGGACCAATGAATGCTATGATAGCTTCGGCGTCGTTTTCGGCACATACTATGAACACGCGGTCGCCTATGTGGAACACTGTGCTGCCTGTCGGAGTTATTACGTGCCCGTCGTGCAGCAGGCGAGAGCATACGAAGTCACGGTTGAGGAAGTTGTGCACTTGGGCTATGGTCTTGCCTTCGAGGTAAGAGTTGGTGATTTCTATGTTCATGAAATGGGGCTTTACGGCTCCATTCTCGTTTTCTTCCTCGTCAAGCTTTTCTTCTTCCTTGTCTATGCTGATCTTGCATATGTAACGTAGCGCTATCGTAGCCCCGATTATGCCTAGTACGCCGAGGGGGTAGGCGCAGGCATAGCCTGAAGCTATCTGCGGGATGTTGCCGTCCTTGAAGACTGACACAAGTGCCTCGTTGGCGGCACCAAGACCGGGGGTGTTGGTTACCGCACCGTATAACGTGCCGACCATCATCGGAAGGTTGTTGGGGTTTGACGTGTCGAAGAATACGTAGTAACACGCAAACATTACGGCAATGTTGAGAATAATGACTGTCGTTGACAGGGCGTTGAGTGTTATGCCTCCACGCTTGAAGCTCTCGAAGAAACCCGGACCGACCTGCAAGCCTATCATAAATACGAACAGGATTAGTCCGAATTCCTGAAGAAACGACAGCACGCTCGGGGTAGCCGTGAAGCCGATGTGACCGGCGGCAATGCCGGCGAATAATACGAACGTCACACCCAGGGAAATCCCGCCAATCTTGATTTTCCCCAAATAGACTCCTACCGCTATGACTATTGCGTACAGCAATACTATGTGTGCCACGGAGTCGGTAGCAGTGAATAAATTAATTAGCCATTCCATAACATACTTTTATGTGCTGCAAAAGTAGCTAAAATATTACTCATTTAATAATTTTTGTGCAACAATTTTAATGCGGCGTCACAGGTTTTTGTATTTTTCACGGTTTAACAATAAATTCTATCCTTTTTTTAAAAACATGTCGGAAAAATACCTTATCTTTGCCAGACGATAAGCCCAGTATTGGGGTATAAAGGCTCCGGACGGTTACAATTTGTCAGTTTGGCATGCTAGCCGGCTTTAGGAGAACGGCTTTGACGACGCATGTCTGACAGTGTCAAGACTTTGATTTTTGGCGCGAGCGTAACTTGCTAACAGTCAGCGTGTTGCCTGAAGATGTATGAAACATGACCTTTTGGAGTGCGAAAAGCCGTGTATTGCAGCCTGAAAGACGGCATATCAGGCAGTAAAAGGCCGCCTTTTGCAGACTGTGTTTTTTGAGACAAGCCGGTTGTTGCCGGCGGCCGAGAGGGTTAATCTTAAATTGGAATGATTGCAGACACATTATAAATAATATAGGTAACTTATATAATAAGGATTTTTTATGTCAAACTGTAAAGAAAAACTCTTCAGCGAGTTCAAGGCTCCTACGAAGCAAGAATGGCTTGACAAGATTCAGGTCGACTTGAAAGGTGCCGACTTCAACAAGCGTTTGGTTTGGCGGACGAACGAAGGATTCGACGTGCCGCCTTTCTACCGCAGGGAAGATGTGTTGAAACTTAACACTCCCGACTCTCTGCCGGGCGAGTTCCCCTATGTGCGCGGCAACAAGAAAAGTTGCAATTGCTGGTATGTGCGCCAGGACATCATGGCCGACGACGCCAAGGCTGCCAATGCCAAGGCTCTCGACGTTATTGGCCGCGGCGTAGACTCGGTGGGCTTCAGGATTCCGGGCGACAGCGTTAGTGCCGGTTTCGTTGAGACTTTGCTGGCCGGTATCGATTGCGAGGCCGTCGAGGTGAATTTCAACACCTGCAAGCGCCACACTCTCGAGCTGGCACAGATACTTGCCGCCTATTTCGACAAGAAAGGGTATGACAAGGCCAAGGTAAACGGCTCGCTCGATTGGGACCCGATGGAGAAAATCGTCATGAAAGGTCATGACGTTACGCCGATACTCGAGTTGGCCCCGCAGATTATTGAGGCATTGAAGGACTATCCGCGTTTCCGTTGCATCACTGTAAATGCCGTAGCCCTCAACAATGCCGGTGCTTACATCGTGCAGGAGCTGGGTTATGCCATGGCTTGGGGTAACGAGTACATGGAAATACTTACAGAAGCTGGTGTTGACGTAGACCTTGCAGCAAGCAAGATTACATTCAACATGGGCATATCTGAAAACTTCTTCATGGAGATTGCCAAGTTCCGCGCAGCACGTCTGCTTTGGGCGGAGATTGTAAAGAAGTACGAGCCTAAGGCTGACGCTTCTTGCATGATGTGCGTGAACGCTATTACGTCTAAGTACAACATGACGCTGTTTGACAGCTATGTCAACCTGCTCAGGTCGCAGACAGAGTCTATGAGTGCCGCCCTTGCCGGCGTACATTCAATCGTCGTAACTCCGTTCGACGCAGTTTATGAGACTCCCAACGATTTTTCTGAGCGTCTCGCACGCAACCAGCAGCTCCTGCTTAAGGAGGAGAGCCACTTCGACAAGGTGGTCGACCCTGCCGCAGGTAGCTATTTCGTAGAGGAGCTTACAACATCGCTCGCCAATGAGGGTTGGAAGATATTCCTCAATGTGGAAAACAACGGCGGATTCCTTGAGGCAGCCAAGAAAGGTCTTGTACAGGACGACGTCAATGCTACAAACGCAAAGCGCCACGAGGCAGCAGCCAAGCGCAAGGAGTTCATCCTGGGTACAAACCAATTCCCCAACTTTACAGAGAAGTCTGAAGACAAACGTCCTCTCGGATGCACATGCTCATGCGGAGGCGGCCACAAGCACGAAGCCGAGTTCAAGGCTATCGAGACCACCCGTCTTGCTGCCGATTACGAGGATTTGCGCCTTAAGGTTGAAGAGAGTGCCAAGGTGCCGGTAGCCTTCATGCTTACCATAGGCAACCTTGCCATGCGCCAGGCACGCGCCCAGTTCAGCTGCAACTTCCTCGCTTGCGCAGGATACAAGGTGGTTGACAACCTTGGCTTCAAGACTGTGGAGGAAGGTGTAGACGCCGCACTGAAGGCTGGAGCCGATATCGTAGTGTTGTGTTCGAGCGACGACGAGTATGCAGAGTACGCCGTTCCTGCGTACAAGTATCTCGACGGCCGCGCCATGTTCGTAGTAGCCGGAGCTCCGGCATGCATGGACGACCTCAAGGCTGCAGGCATTGAAAACTTCATACACGTGCGTTGCAACGTACTTGAGACATTGAAAGAGTATAACGCTAAATTGGGAATAAAATGAGAAAGAATTTCAACGATGTCAACATATTTTCTGACATAAAGGCGACCGACGGCGCAAAGTGGCAGAAAGACAATAATATCGCTCCTGACTGGAAGACACCTGAGCACATAATGGTGAAACCGGCCTACACGAAGGAAGACCTCGAAGGCATGGAGCACCTTGATTATACAGCAGGCCTTCCACCGTTCCTGCGTGGTCCGTACAGCATGATGTACCCCTTCCGCCCGTGGACTATCCGCCAGTACGCCGGCTTCTCTACGGCTGAAGAGAGTAACGCTTTCTACCGCCGCAACCTCGCCAGCGGACAGAAGGGTTTGTCTGTAGCGTTCGACCTCCCTACACACCGCGGCTACGACCCCGACAACATGCGCGTTATAGGCGATGTCGGCAAGGCAGGTGTTTCTATATGTTCTGTTGAGAACATGAAGGTGCTGTTCAACGGTATTCCTTTAAATAAGATGTCCGTATCAATGACTATGAACGGTGCCGTGCTGCCTATCATGGCGTTCTATATCGTCACCGGACTGGAGCAGGGGGCAAAACTTGAAGAAATGGCCGGTACTATCCAGAACGACATCCTTAAGGAATTCATGGTGCGCAACACCTATATATATCCGCCTGCATTCTCGATGAGGATAATAAGCGACATCTTCGCTTACACATCTAAGTTCATGCCCAAGTTCAACTCCATCTCAATCTCGGGCTACCACATGCAGGAGGCCGGTGCGACTGCTGACATCGAGCTGGCTTACACCATAGCCGACGGTCTTGAGTATGTACGCGCCGGAGTGAACGCCGGAC
The DNA here is from genome assembly GCA_000433175.1 of Prevotella sp. CAG:1058. Classification (GTDB taxonomy): domain Bacteria; phylum Bacteroidota; class Bacteroidia; order Bacteroidales; family Bacteroidaceae; genus Prevotella. Next base: position 37,607 of record HF986654.1, on the reverse strand, counting down.
TCGACATCGACGCCTTTGCGCCCCGCCTGTCGTTCTTCTGGGGCATCTCTATGAACCATTTCATGGAGGTGGCCAAGATGCGTGCGGCGCGTATGCTGTGGGCCAAGGTTATACAGCAGTTCAATCCGAAGAATCCGAAGTCGCTCATGCTGCGTACGCACTGCCAGACATCAGGTTGGTCGCTCACAGAGCAAGACCCGTTCAACAACGTCGGCCGTACCTGCATTGAGGCTATGACAGCCGCCCTCGGCCACACCCAGAGCTTGCACACCAACGCGCTCGACGAGGCCATCGCCCTGCCTACCGACTTCTCGGCGCGCATCGCCCGCAACACGCAGATTTACATCCAGAACGAGACAAAGATATGCAAACATATTGACCCGTGGGCCGGTTCTTACTATGTTGAGAGCCTCACCAACGAGCTTGCGCACAAGGCTTGGGAGCATATCCAGGAGATTGAGAAGCTCGGCGGTATGGCCAAGGCAATCGAGACAGGTGTGCCTAAGATGCGTATTGAGGAAGCCGCCGCGCGCACTCAGGCCCGCATCGACAGCGGCGCACAGACCATAGTCGGAACTAACAAGTACCGTCTTGACCACGAGGATCCGATCGACATCCTCGAGGTTGACAACTCGGCAGTGCGCAAGGAGCAGGAGGAAGGTTTGGCACAACTCCGCGCTTCGCGCGACAACGCAAAGGTGAAAGAAACCCTTGACGCTCTTACCGAATGCGTGCGCACTGGTGAGGGCAACCTTCTCGAACTGGCCGTAGAGTGTGCTAAGGCACGTTGCACGCTCGGCGAGATAAGTGATGCCTGCGAGAAAGTCGTAGGCCGTTATAAGGCTGTAATCAGAACAATATCAGGCGTGTATTCATCAGAAAGTAAGAACGATGCAGACTTCGCCAAGGCTTGTGAGCTTACGGAAGAGTTTGCAAAGAAAGAAGGCCGCCGTCCGCGTATCTTCATCGCCAAGATGGGACAGGACGGTCACGACCGTGGCGCGAAGGTTGTAGCTACGGGCTATGCCGATTGTGGTTTCGACGTAGACATGGGACCGTTGTTCCAAACCCCGGCCGAGGCTGCGCGCGAGGCTGTTGAGAACGATGTGCACGTAGTAGGCGCAAGTTCGCTTGCCGCAGGCCATAAGACCCTCATACCGCAACTTATCGAAGAATTGAAGAAACTCGGGCGTGAGGACATAATGGTGATAGCCGGCGGAGTTATCCCCGCGCAGGACTACGATTTCCTTTACAAGGCAGGCGTTGCCGCAATCTTCGGTCCCGGTACGTCGGTTGCCAAGGCTGCGTGCGAGATGATGAACATACTTTTGGATAAGGAATAATTCTTTTCTAAGTATTGGCGTATATGAAAAGGCAACTGTTTTTTTGACGGTTGCCTTTTTTGTTCCAAATGGTTGGAACGTAAAAACACCGTCACCATATCATTGTTTTGTAAGGTGGCGGTGTGCAATGAAAAAATTATAATGTTATAAACCTTGGACTTATATATGCGTTTTGTGGAATAGGCTCTTAATGTTGTATTATTCCTTGCCTTCCTGCATCTTGCGGATTAAAGCCTGTTCGGTTTTATTTTTGTCGGATGAATGTTTCAGGACGACGGCGTCAATGTAAAATACAATCTCTTCCGCTAAGTTCGTAATGTGGTCACCGGTACGTTCGAGTCTAAGGAAAATACCTTTAAAGTCCAAGCAAAAGGCTGCTTTGTCAGGATTCTGTGATATGTATTCGGCGAGTATCGGTGTGGCGGCGGCGTTGATTTCGTCGATTTTGTTGTCCTTTTCGAAAAGACTGTTTGCCAGTGAAATATCCTCTATTTCCAGTGCTTTCTTTGCCGTGTCGAGCATTTCAAGAACGGCATCCGCCATTTCTTTGAGGCGTGTTTTCTCAAGCAGTGCCGCATCTACGGGGGTGCCATCCTGACGTATGATAAACCTTGCTATGTTTTCAGCGAAGTCGCCGATGCGCTCAAGGTCTGAATTAATCTTCAACATGGCGACGATGAAGCGCATGTCGATAGCCACAGGGTTATATAACACAAGGAAGTCTTCAATGTCGCAATCAAGTTTCAGCTCGTATGCATTAACCCGTTTTTCGCGTATGAGCACGTCGCCTGCCTTGTCTTTATCTACCGTAGGGATGGCATCGCATACGTTTTTCATTTGATCATATACGAGCGACCACATGTCGAGTACTTCCTCACGTATGGATTTCAGTTCTTCATCAACGAATTTTACCATGATTGTTTTTGTTTAAATATTGATAATTGAGAATAAGATTACTTTCCGCCATAGGCAAACCATGGCTTCGTCTCATTTTGATTTTAGTTTATCCGAACCTTCCGGTTATGTAATTTTGCGTCTCTTCTTTGTTCGGATTTGTGAAGATTTTCGTCGTCTTGTCGTATTCTATCAGTTGTCCGAGATAAAAGAATGCGGTCTTATCGCTTACGCGGGTTGCTTGTTGCATGTTGTGGGTTACGATGACGATCGTGTAGTCTTTCTTTATTTCATGTATCAACTCTTCCACCTTGGCGGTTGATATGGGGTCGAGCGCCGATGCCGGTTCGTCCATTAGGAGCACCGAGGGGGCCACGGCCATGGCTCGTGCTATGCAGAGGCGTTGTTGCTGTCCGCCGGATAGTGCGTAAGCTGATTTCTTGAGCTTGTCTTTCACTTCGTCCCAAAGGGCTGCTCCTTTGAGTGACTTCTCAACGCGCTCGGCAATGAAGTGTTCGTCCTTTACGCCGTTGACGCGCAGTCCGTAAGCAACGTTTTCGTAAATGCTTTTCGGGAAAGGGTTAGGGCGTTGGAACACCATGCCTACGTTCTTTCTAAGCTCGTCGACATTCACCGAGCGGTCGTAGATGTTACGGCCGTCGATGTCTATTTCGCCTTCAAGGCGTGAGCCTGGTATGAGGTCGTTCATCCGGTTGAACAGGCGCAAGAAAGTGGATTTACCACAGCCTGACGGGCCGATGAATGCCACTACTTCGTTCTCCTCAATGTTCATGTTGATGTTTTTCAATGCGTGGAACGAACCATAGTAGAAGTCGACGTTTTTTGCTTCGATTTTGCTCATATTCTTTTATTTATTTATAATTCAGGATTGGGAATGGATAATTTTGCCTTTGCAATAGTGCAGCCTTAGTCCGCTTCAATTCTTAATTAATTAGTCAATTTGTTATGTGGAAATATCGGTTGGGGGTTAATTGGTCTTCAGCTTGTTTTGGAAATAGTTGCGCAGGGCGTTGGCCAACAAGTTGACGAAAAGTATTATTATTACAAGCACCAACGCCGTGCCGTATGCTATCGGAATTTGTTTTTCCATATCGGTTCCACTTGTTGCGAGCACGTATAGGTGGTATGGCAGAGCCATGCATTGGTCGAATATGCTTTCCGGAAGTTGCGGGAGGAAATAAGCTGCGCATGTGAAGAGGATAGGCGCCGTTTCTCCTGATACGCGTCCAAGGGCAAGTATCAGTCCCGTGATTACGTTTGGCATGGCCATCGGCAGGATGACTTTGCGTATTGTCTGTAGTTTGGTCGCTCCAAGGGCAAGGCTGCCTTCCCTGAAACTGTCGGGTATGGCTTTGAGGGCTTCTTCGGTTGTCCTTATGACGAGCGGCAGTGCGAGAAGTCCGAGTGTCAGCGATCCTGCGATGATGCTGTCGCCGAAACCGAAGAAGTTGACGAAAAGTGACATACCGAACAGGCCGAATACTATCGACGGGATTCCTGCAAGGTTGTTGGTCATCATGCGGATGAATCTGACTATGCGTCCGCTCTTTGCGTATTCATGCATGTAGATGCCGCTCATGATTCCCAATGGGAACGCAAACAATGCGCTGCCCACCATCAAATAGAACGTTCCTACAATAGCCGGCCATACGCCTCCGCCTTTCATTCCGTCGGTAGGCGGAGTGGTGATGAAGTCCCAGTTGAGCACTCCTATGCCTTTAATTATGATGAAGGCTAAAATAACGAATAAGATTGTGACAATAACGCCGCTTAATCCACGGAAAATGCCGAAGGCGATTCTTTCCGACAAGATTTTACTTTTGTGATTGCCTGCTTGTAATATTTTCTCGCTATCCATGTCTTTTATTTTTATGATTCATATTTGTAAATCCGGTTGTCTGACTCATTTTAACATTCCCGGAATGGGGGGGATAAAAGCTTAAATGGGTTCATTTCTTGTTTTTGGCAGATATGTATTCAACGCTTGAGTTTATTATGAGCGTGATGAAGAACAGCACTACGCCGAGCAAGAACAGCGATTGGTAGTGCGGGCCTCCGGCCGGAGCCTCGCCTAATTCGGCCGCGATTGTTGCCGGAATGGTGCGCAGTGGGTCGGTAATCGATAGTGGTATTACGGCGGCGTTGCCGGTTACCATCAGTACTGCCATCGTCTCTCCGAAGGCGCGGCCGATGCCGAGCACTACGGCCGACGTGATGCCTGAAACGGAGTAGGGCATTACCACCTTATAAATAGTCTGCCATCTTGAAGCTCCAAGGGCAAGGCTTGCTTCGCGTTGCGAGCGCGGGCAGTTGAGCATTGCATCCTGGCTTACGGTGATGATTGTCGGCAACGCCATTATTGCCAGCACCAACGCTCCCGCTAGTCCGCTTTCGCCGACAGGCAGTCCGAATACGTCTTGTAACAGGGGCACTATGACGATAAGGCCGAAGAAGCCGTATACTACGGACGGTATGCCGTTAAGCAATTCGATGACGGGCTTCAGCACTTTGCGCATTTTCTCGGATGCAACTTCCGACATGTATATTGACACAGCCAAACCGAACGGCAAGGCGAACAATATGGCGAATACCGTAACCCATACAGTGCCAAGAACGAGGGGCATGAATCCGAATTGAGGCGCGGGCGTGGCCGTAGGGAACCATTCGCCGCCGAAGAATACCTCGCTGCCTGATATCCGGTGGTCTTCAAGCTTCTTGCCTGTGAAATTTTCTTTAATGAAACTTTCTGGTACGAAAGCTATGATTCCCTCGTTTTTATCGACAAGGGTTTCGATGCAGGCTGAAGCGTTTTCGTAATTCTTGCCCAATTGTTCCTCGTTGAAATACTTCTGCATGTCGTCAAACCGGAAAAGCATGATTTCCTCGTCTTTCCCGCCAACCTCTTTCCAATTGGTAACGTCTTCGTCAAAAACTTCCTTAATCTGTTTTGCGTTGAGCTTGTCTACGGGGTTGTCCTTGTTTACTACCAGCGTATAACCGTCCTCAATGGTCTTTTGGGAGAACAGGCCGAAGCCTTCTGAAAACAAGAACAGCACGATGAGCAGTATTATCACGCTGGTCAGGAAACCGCTGCACGTAATCACTCCAGTTACTATCTTCTCAAGAATTTTTTTCATAATCGTCTGCTATTTCACGTTTCCGCAGGCAAAAGTAGGGCATAATCGTAACGAACGTGTGACACGCAGGTTACATTGATGTTACAGCGGGCGGCTTGAATGCGTTGTAGCCTGAATGTAACACATGTGTAACCGCAATGAAAATACGAAGATGTTATTTCGCAGCTGAAAACATAAAACAAAAGGAAAATGAGAAGTTTAAGACTTTTAATCGTTGCTTTGGCGTCGGCTGTTTCCGTGAGCGCCGCAGGCCAGAAGATAAAGGGCAGCGACACGGTGCTGCCTGTGTCGCAAGAAGGTGCTGAGGTTTACATGAAGCTTAATCCGCAGGCGCGTGTCACAGTGACCGGCGGAGGGTCGGGCGTGGGCATATCCGCCCTGATGGACGGCACTACCGACATTGCGATGGCGTCGCGCTCGATAAAATTCAACGAACGTGTAAAGATAAGCGAAAGCGGCAAGCAGCTGCGTGAGGCTGTTGTGGCTTATGACGCACTTGCAGTGATAGTGAACCCGAACAATCCCATATCGCATCTCACGCGCGAGCAGCTTGAAGCGATTTTCCGTGGGAAGATCACAAACTGGAACCAAGTGAAAGATTATTATACAGGTAAGTACGGACCCGACCTTAAGATAATAGTTTATTCGCGCGAGACGTCGTCGGGCACGTATGAGTTTTTCAAGACGAGCGTACTGCATGAGAAAAACTATATGGCCGGAGTGCTTTCCATGCCTGCTACGGGGGCTGTTATCCAGTCGGTCAGTCAGACTCTTGGGGCTATAGGTTATGTAGGCATGGCGTACATCAATAAGAATGTAAAAGCTATAAAGGTATCATACGACGGGAAACATTTTGTTTATCCAACCATGGAAATGGGGCGCCGTCATATTTATCCGATAATCCGTGAGCTTTATTACTATTATACGGCCGATAAGGCCGGCGTAGTAGAGCCGTTCATAAGATTCCTTCTTTCACCCAAGGGCCAGCAAATCGTGATGAAGAGCGGCTACGTGCCGGCCAAATAATCTGCCGCTCAACCCAAAATCATCCCGTATTTTCAGTCGCATGCTTGCTTGCGCCTCTGAAACAGCTTTTCCCAGTTTGTGGAACAGCTTGTTTCCGGGGCGCAGGCAAGCTGTTTCCTTACCATAGGCTGGTACGCGCCTTGTGCGTGGCATGGCCCTTTCGCGTGAAAGCCTGATTCGGCGTAAGTGCGGCGTGATGAAAAAAGCAGCCGTTCCTCACGGAACAACTGCTTCCAAATCACTATGATACAAAATCACTTTGTTTTATATAACATTTGACAACTGATTATGCTTCGATGGCGGCAACGCCCGGAAGCACCTTGCCTTCGATTGCTTCAAGCAATGCTCCACCACCAGTAGAGATGTATGATACCTTGTCTGCCATGCCGAACTTGTTGATGCAGGCAACGGAATCACCACCGCCGATGAGTGAGAATGCGCCGTTAGCGGTAGCCTCGGCAATTGCGTCAGCGATAGCCTTTGAACCGCCGATGAAGTTGTCGAACTCGAATACGCCGGCAGGACCGTTCCACAGAATAGTCTTTGCCCCCTTGATTGCTTCAGCGAAAGCCTTGCGTGTTTCAGGACCTGCGTCGAGACCTTCCCATCCCTCAGGAATGTTGTTGGCAGGGCAAACTTGCGTATTAGCGTCGTTGGCGAAATTGTCAGCAGCGATGCAGTCAGTTCCGAGTACGAGGTTTACGCCGTTCTCCTTTGCCTTCTTGATTACGTCGAGAGCCACGTCGAGCTTGTCATCCTCGCAGATAGACTTGCCAATCTGGCCGCCCTGTGCCTTAGCGAAAGTATAAGTCATGCCTCCGCAGAGAATCAGGTTGTCAACCTTGCCGAGCAGGTTCTCGATTATGCCGATCTTTGTAGAAACCTTAGAGCCACCCATGATGGCTGTGAACGGACGCTTGATGTCACTGAGCACGTTGTCAACAGCTTTAACCTCTTTTTCCATGAGGTAGCCCAGCATTTTGTGGTCTTTGTCAAAATATTCGTCGATGACGGCAGTTGATGCATGCTTGCGGTGGGCAGTTCCGAATGCGTCCATTACATAGCAGTCAGCGTATGAAGCAAGTTTCTTGGCAAATGTCTTCTGGCTTTCTTTCATTGCCTTCTTAGCCTCGTCGTATTTCGGGTCTTCCTTGTCGATGCCTACGGGTTTGCCTTCCTCTTCAGGGTAAAAACGCAGGTTTTCGAGCAGCAGGGCTTCACCTGGTTTCAGTTCAGAAGCCTCTTTATCGGCGTTAGCGCAATCGGGAGCGAACTTAACTTCCACACCGAGAAGTTCAGATACGTTCTTAACGATTTGGCTCAGAGAGAGTTTGGGATTTACTTTGCCCTTGGGCTTGCCCATGTGGCTCATCATGATAACGCTGCCGCCGTCGGCCAGTATCTTCTTGAGAGTCGGGAGTGCGCCGCGGATGCGGGTCGTGTCAGTTACGTTTCCGTTTTCGTCCAATGGCACGTTGAAGTCAACGCGCACGATTGCCTTCTTTCCGGCAAAGTTGAATTGATCGATTTTCATATTTACCTTAGAATTTATATTGAAGTATAAAATGTAACAAAAGTACTTTTGTCCATGCCTTGTCCTATTGTTCTGCTACATGTCGGGCTATGTGGATAGCCATTCGCTTTTGCTTGTCTTATCTTGATTTTCCATGCAAATATAGTGATTTTAGCTGATACGGGTTAATGTATTTGCGATAATTTTATGATTTTTGGCATGGTAGTTGTTGTAATGTAATGTCTGCTTTGCATTTATATGTGAAATAGGCGATTTATTTCCGGTAAAAGGCTGTTATTGTAATCCATGTTGATAGGTGATGGCTCCGTAGTTTGTAAATTCTTAATTCTTAACCTATTGCTGTTTTTGATTTTCAAATAAAAGGATTACCTTTGTACGGCTTTAAGAAATATATAATTTTTATAATGAAAGATTCAGTTATAATAATCAGCGGCGGAATGGATAGTACGACGTTGCTTTACGAGATGAAAGACCGCATAGCCTTGGGTATTTCCTTTGATTATGGCAGTAACCATAACGCACGTGAGATACGTTTTGCTGAGTTGCATTGTTCACGTCTTGGAATAAAACATATTGTCATTAAGCTGGGTTTCATGCACGAGTATTTCAAAAGTTCTTTGCTTAGTGGTGCTGAAGCTATACCTGAAGGCCACTATGCAGATGAGAACATGAAGTCGACCGTAGTACCGTTCCGTAACGGAATAATGCTTTCGATAGCTGTTGGTATAGCTGAGAGCGAAGGACTGAAGTATGTGATGATGGCCAACCACGGTGGAGACCACGCAATATACCCGGACTGCCGTCCGGAGTTTGTACAGGCGATGAGCGAGGCGTCAAAGGCCGGAACTTATCCTGGTATTGAAGTACTGGCACCATATACCGACTTGACCAAGACTGATATTGCCTTGCGTGGAAAGAAGCTGGGTATAGATTATTCGGAGACGTGGAGCTGTTACAAAGGTGGTGAAGTGCATTGTGGCAAGTGCGGCACGTGTGTTGAGCGTAAGGAAGCCCTTAGGGATGCAGGCATCGAGGACAAGACGGAATATGAAGATTAATTCGAGGATATAGTGTACAAAAGTAAGGGAGCTTGAAATCTGATTGAATTATATCACCAGTCTCAAGCTCCCTTACTTTATTTATTTCAACTTTTCAGCTTCTTCGCAAATTAGAAGTTATAATAAACACCTAATGAAATATTGTTGCTGTCGAAGTCCATTCCCCAAACGCTTGCTTCGCCTCCGTGGTCAAGGTCAACCTTCTGGTATCCGATGAAACCAACACGGGCAATAAGGCTGAATTTGTCAAGTTTCAACTCAATACCCGGTTTGATGCCGATTGAGTATTCGTCGCCAATTCCATTGTAGTGCTTGTATCCGAATCCGCCTTCGCAGAATACGTTGACAAGTTTGCCCTGCAGGAATGTGTAGCGTGCGTACGGATTGATTTCAAATGTATTTGTGGTTCCGCTGAAGCCCAGTCCGTTGTCTACGTATGAAAGGTCTCCCTTAGACCATCCGAACAAAACACCGGCAGCCCATTCGTTGTTGAACTTATAACCTACTTCAGGCAACAGGCTGTAAATCGTTTCATCGTCGTCGTCGCCGTTGTCAACGCTTGCAATTCCGACATTGCCGCCCAAATAAACTTGAGCGCTTGCGCCTATTGTAAACAAAGCGACTACAAGTGTCATAATGATCTTTTTCATTTTCTTTCCTTTTTTAAGTTATACAATAATAATTACTTTGTAGTTTTTTTCACATATTGTGATGTGCAAATATACGGATAAATTAAGATATTGCAAAAGGTAAATGAGAGTGTTTTACATTTTGCCGGTAATATGTGTTAAATATTTGGAATAATCGAACAATTTGAATAACTTTGCAGCCTTGATGCAAAATGTCGAAACTTTCGAGGCTCATCCGGTTTTCTATAAAGTGCCGTGATTCATGGTCCGTCGGATGGAAACTGAGATGTTCCCGTAGCGTTTGCTATGAATATTGGTACGTGCCAATTACCGTATGAAATAGGTTTGGCGCGTCTTGGGATACAGGCTTTGCTGTTTCTGATTTTGTTAAGTAATTGATATGACCATAATGAAATAAGGTATGAGAAGATTGTTTGTTGTGTTGATGTGTGCGCTGTTTTGTTGTGCATTGAAGGCGCAGACTTCAGATTCTTTGATTGTTAGCGGATTGCGTGATGAAGGTGTGACATTCTCGCATAACAATTCTGTTGTTTTACTTATGAGTGGGCAGGAAAAGTTTGACGATATGTTTAAAGCAATACGCCAGGCACGCAGCAGCATTCATCTTGAATATTTTAATTTCCGGAATGATTCCATTGCTTCGCTGCTCTTCAACTTGCTTGCCGAGAAGGCTGCCGAAGGTGTTGAGGTGCGTGCGCTTTTCGATGGTTTCGGTAACGATTCAAACAATCGTCCCTTAAAGAAAGAGCACTTGGAAAAGATACGCTCGATGGGAATTGAGATATATGAATTCGACCCTATCCGCTTCCCTTGGATTAACCATGTGTTCCACCGCGACCACCGCAAGATTGTCGTAATTGACGGAAATATTGCCTATACGGGCGGTATGAACGTAGCAGATTATTATATTACCGGTACAGAAGATGTGGGGGAGTGGCGCGACATGCACTGCCGTATAGAGGGTGACGAAGTCAACACCTTGCAGGACATATTCCTTAAGATGTGGAACAAGGTGTCGAAGCAGAATATTGGAGGTGAAAAATATTACCGTGGATATAATGATGAAGAAGCTTTCTCTGGGTTGAAGCCTGATACTTGTGCCACGGCAGGAAGAAAAATGGTGGGCATAATAAACCGCGAGCCAAGGACGACAAACGGGATAATAAGGAAGTTTTATACCGACGCCATCAACGGGGCTAAAGACAGCATAAAGTTAGTGAATCCTTATTTCACGCTAAACCGGACTCTTAAACGGGCTTTGCGCAATGCCGTTAAGCGCGGGGTTAAGGTCGAGATAATGGTGTCTGAGAAAAGCGATATTCCTTTGACTCCCGACTGCGTGTTCTACAATGTGCACAAATTGATGAAACACGGCGCCGATATTTGGATATACAAGAAAGGATTCCATCATTCCAAGATTATAATGGTCGACGGGCGTTTCTGCACGGTGGGCAGTGCGAACCTTAATTCAAGGAGCCTCAATTTTGATTACGAGGAGAACGCCGTAATAGTAGACCCTTGTACGACAAAGGAGCTTAGCGACATGTTCGACAGGGACAAGGCGGATTCATTTAAGTTGACCGAGGAAGTATGGGACAAATGGCGTTCGCCGTGGAAAAAGTTTGTAGGCTGGTTTGCCCATCTGTTAAGTCCATTCCTGTAATTTATTACGTGCTCCGGTGAGCGTTGTTTTTGCTGTGTTTTGTGGAATTTAAACATGGTGGCGGAATGTGATTCCGTATCTGTGTTTTCTTTTGCAACGGCATTGTGCTGATTTGCCGGACTGTATATTGATACTGTTTATTTATGCTCCGTTGTATGGTATGGTGCATTGTTGGGAGTGTTGGATTTAATATCAGATTGCCATACATGACCGGCATAAAAGCAAAAGGCCGTGTTTCGGAACGCGAAACACGGCCTTTTGCTTGATAAAACGTGGCCTTTTGCAACGCAATTTGCCGCATATTGGCCATGCGTTTGTCAGTTGGTATGTTGCGTTGGATTAATCTGCTGATTATCAGTACTTTAGTCTTGCTGTGCGGTGTTCCTGCTCAAACCTCTTCCAGGGTTATTAAGTCTGCCATGAGTTTCATGTCAATATTGCTTATTCCGTGGCCTGACAGGAAGTCGTTATCGTCGTCAAACGCTTTTCTTATATCATACGCCTTGCCGTTGTTGCTCCTTTCCTTTATGAATTTGCTGAACTTGTCAACGGCTCCGGCTATGTCGCCTGACAGCCATTCGCAGTAGCCGGCATTCAGCCAGTCTCCTGTTTCCGTGTCATCTCCGTTCAGCAACCTGTTGTAGTATTTCCTGGCTTGCCCGTATTTGCATTGTCCCATCAGCGTCCATGCAAGTACTCGCATTACCGGCAGCGAGTCGGGCATTTCTATGTCGAGCCTGAACAACATGTTGGCGGCTTCATCGTATCTGCCTGATTTTGTGAGTGCTACACAATAGTTAAGTGTGGCGCTCTTGTTTTCAGGATTTATTTCCTGCAATTTTTTATAACAGTTTGCCGCACGTTCGTAGTCGTCGTTCTCGAAATATGAGCGGGCAAGCAGTGACAGGGCTTTCTTGTTTTCCGGCTCTATTGCAACCAACTTTTCAAGATATGTTACAGCCTTCTTGGAATTTTTGGCGAAGTTGAGCTCGTACATGCCGTGGGCCAGCAACAGTCTTGTGTCCTTATCGTCGTCATATTTAGACAAAATGCTCTCCAATGCTTCCTTGTTCTTATGCTTAAGCATGAAGAAACACAGGTCGGGCATTGCTTTGCAGACGGCGGTACCGTCGAACAAATTGTCTGTAATGAATATGAAGTGCTTGCTGTCGAACGGATTGGCCAACTGTCCGCGTTGTTCGAATAACCTGAAGAAGCGGTACATGTCTTGCAGGATCATTCTTCTGATGTATGCCGGATTGTCTTGGTCTTCCTTGCTCATTGTCGGCCCCATGGAGCCTTGGGCGGTAAGCATCTCTTTCATGTTGGCCGGCAGATGGTTGATTACTGACGATATGGCCAGGGTGAACGAGTATTTGTCGCTGTCGCAAAACGGACCATTGTTCATGATCTCTGCCAGCAAGGGCGTGTCTTTCAGTCCGTTGGCCGAGGCTGAAATTTCAGGATGTTCCATGTAGAATGGGCAAAACCAATTGGCTAAGTTGTAGAAGAACGGGAAGCGTTTCATCTGCGAGAATCCTCCAAAATATATGTCGGAGCCGGCTTTCTGCATGTTCATCATTTTCTGGAAGCTCTCTTCCATCTTCTCCATAGCCCGTTCTGATGCTCCCGGGTCGAAAACGTCGGCCATCGGGTCTTCTTCCTTTTCTGTTATTCCGAAGCGCGTTATGTTTATATTGTTGTTCTTAATCAGCTCGGGCATTATGTCGCGCCTTATAGTGTCAGTGTCTTGTTCGGCGTTGAGGCAGAACACCATTTGTTTCTGAAAGTCAACAAGTTCATTTACAACGTTTTCGTCTTCTAACGTTTCGCTTACGGCCTGTTTCAGTTTGGGTGATATTTTCGAATCGGCAGATAGTGAGAACACCCAGCCAACAAGAGCCTTCTGCCTTAGCTTCTCGTCTGCCGTTTTTTTGTATACATTCATCATAACGCCGAATTTGTTGGCGTCCATGTTGTTCATTGTCGCCAATGTCAGTGCGCTGACCAGCAGTTGTGCGTCTATCGTGTCGATGGTGGGCGAGAGGATAAGTTGCTCGTAAAAGTCAGCGTCTGTTTGGCTCCATTGCCTTGATACGACAATGTGGCAGAACAAAGCTTGCATGAAATCGTTGTGTGAAGCATATATGTTCTTGCTCTTTTCCACCCCGAAGTCCAGACTCAGCATGGCCACGTCCGTAACGAAGTTTTCAAGTCCGGATTTGATGTTTTCGTGTGTAAAATGTTTCCTCATGGCCTTCCGCGCTGTATCTGTATAGAATTGTATGTTCTGCGTGCGGTACGCCATATACATGTCGCTCGTTATGCGGTATAGCTTGATTATCAGGCTTTTGTATATATCCGTGCGTTGTGGGTCGTTGAAACCTTTTTTCATGTAGTCCAACATTAGCCTGTAAGCATTCTCGATGTTTTCAAGTTCCTGGTCGTATATTAGTTGCGGGTTTGCATTAATAAGCGAACGTATGGAACTCAAGGCCCGTCCCAGGTTACCTTTATTTAGCTCGTTCTGTATGTTTTTTATTTGTTTTGATACGGTATTGTCCATGGCGGTGTCATTTTAGCCATTTGTCTGCAGTGTTAATGTCTTTCTGGCGTGGCGCTTTTGCACGCTCGAATTTCATTTTTGGCAGGGCGTCAATGGTTTTGTCGTCTATCTTATAATATTTCCTGATGGTTGAGGCGTAATGCTTCAGGCCTTTTTTGTTTATCGAGTCGCATGCAGCATTGTATCCGTCGATAAATACTTTAAGCTGTTGTTGCCTGCGTTTGTCGGCCATTGATTTCTTCCTGAAAGCTATTACACCTAAGCTCATATCCTTGTCGCGGCTGTCCATCAAAACCGGATTTTTATACATTCTGGCTATCGTAGCCTGTGGCTCAGGCAGCAACATGGCGTCCATCTCGTTGTTAAGTAGCATCCTTAACCTGATGTTCAGGCTGTTTATCTGGATTTTGAACACCTCTTCTTCTTTCATCTTCACGCTGTCCGTGGCATAGTCTGCAAGCAGTGCCGTTGCGGAAAAGCGCGTCATTGCGATCATTTTGTCGTTGAGCTGGTTGATTCGTCTTATTCTGGCAAGCCTGTTGCTGATGAGTTGCCAATAAGCGTTGGTTGCGGCAACATAGTCAAGTTGCGTACCTTTCCGTTTCATGTGTTGTCCGCGTACTATGTCGGTCACGCATCCCTCTATGTTCCCTTTTGTCAGTGCTGCATCGCAGTCTATCTGTGCGTAGAACTGTTTAAGTCTGATATCGGCCTTAGCCGTATCAAAGAGGTTGTATTCTTTGGCTACATATAAAGGCAGGCAGTCTAATGTGGGGAGCACGCCTATCTTCAGTGCCAGTGAGTCTGCTTTCCGTTGTTGTATCCATTCGGCTCGCGATTGTTTCTTCACCTCGTCGTATGAAGGACCGCATCCGATTAGTGATACAATGGCAACGACAGATAAGAGCAAAATAGAATGTCTGGCTATCATATCCGGTTTATGGTTATCAGGTTTCGTGGTCAGTGCCTTGCAGCTCTCATGGCATGTTCGTTTTATTAAAAGCCGCTAATTGCTGAAACCTTGAATGATTAAAAAGGGCAGCCCTGCGTTTGAAACACGAGTCGCCCTTCCGAGTTATTATTAATGTGCGATATTAGTCTTACTGTTATTGATGCTGCAAAGTTAATGATTTATTTTGTAACTCAAAAAAATATCACTAATTTTGTGGAACAAAAAGGATAATGGTTTTTTGATGCATGACGGGCCGTATAATGATGCGGCTTGAAGTGCATACGGGTCAGTTTAAGTATGGCAAAAGACAAGATAGCATACGTGTGTTCAAATTGCGGACAGGAGTCTACAAAATGGATTGGCAAGTGTCCGAGTTGCGGACAATGGAACACTTTCAAGGAAATACGTGTCGCTCCGGAAGTTGTGGGGCAAGTTTCGGCGGCCTCGGCTGCTTCGTCGGTCAGGAGGGGACGTAATGCAGGCAATGCGCGACCGTTGGCGCTTCGCGAGATATCGTCGAAAGACGAACCGCGGATAGACATGTGCGACGGCGAGCTTAACCGTGTACTCGGTGGCGGATTGGTACCCGGTTCCATTGTCCTGCTTGGCGGCGAACCAGGCATAGGCAAAAGTACGTTGACTCTTCAGACAATTCTTAATCTGACCGGCCGCCGCATATTGTACGTAAGCGGCGAGGAAAGCGCCCACCAGTTGAAGATGCGTGCTGAGAGAATAATGTCGGCCGGCGAGCAGGCAGGAGGAATATCTGCCGATTTGGAAGGTAATAAGGCTGACAACTGCCTTGTCCTTTGCGATACTTCGCTTGAAAGTATCTTCAAGAATATCCAGGAAGTCAATCCGGATATTGTTGTTATCGACTCAATCCAGACAATCAGTACAGACAGTGTGGACAGTTCGCCGGGCAGCGTGACGCAAGTGCGCGAGTGTGCATCTGCTCTGTTGCGTTTTGCCAAGTCGAGCGGTGTGCCGGTCATACTGATTGGCCATATTAATAAGGAAGGCACCTTGGCTGGCCCTAAGATATTGGAGCACATAGTCGATACCGTCATACAGTTTGAGGGAGACCAGCATTATATGTACCGCATACTGCGCTCAACCAAAAACCGTTTTGGCAGTACGTCGGAACTCGGTATATACGAAATGCGCCAGGACGGACTGAGGCAAGTGCCCAATCCGTCTGAGCTATTGCTCACGCAAGACCATGAAGGGCTTAGCGGTGTTGCCATCTCGTCCGCCATAGAGGGCGTGCGCCCGTTCCTCGTTGAGACACAGGCCCTGGTGTCCACTGCTGCATACGGCACTCCGCAGCGCAGTGCAACCGGCTTTGACCAGCGCCGCCTCAACATGCTTCTGGCCGTCCTTGAGAAGCGTGTAGGCTTCAAGCTGATGCAAAAGGACGTGTTCCTGAATATAGCAGGCGGACTGCGCGTTACCGACATGGCAATGGACTTAAGCGTGATAGCCGCCGTGCTTTCGAGCAATGTTGACACTGCGATTGAGAGCGGATGGTGCATGGCGGGCGAAGTAGGCCTTAGCGGCGAGGTGCGTCCGGTCAGCCGTATCGAGCAGCGCATAGCCGAAGCGGAGAAACTCGGATTTACACATATCATTGTGCCCAAGTACAATCTGCAAGGCATCGGCCGTAAGAAGTTCAATATTGAGCTTGTACCGGTGCGGAAGGTTGAGGAAGCCTTGAGGGCTTTGTTCGGATGATATGTTTTATTACTGATAAGGGTTGTAAACGTTTTTTGCTGGTGGCAAAGTTTACAACCCTTGTTTTTCTGTAAATAAAAATCTAGGAATATATTGCGGTTAAGTCATGAATTATTCATATCCTTCATGGCTGAATAATCGTAAAGTGACAATGTTCCGGTTGCGGTTTTCTTTGTTTTTCCTATTTTTGATTAATTTTGCGGCTTACAAATACAATTATGGTGAAAATGAAACTTATAGCCGATAGTGGAAGTACTAAGACCGACTGGTGCGTGGTCGACGGCGGTAACGTGGTGTGCCGGGTCACGGGTCATGGCATAAATCCGTTTCAGCAGGACGCCGAAGATATAAGGCGTATCATCGAGGATGAGTTGGCAAGTAAGATTGATTACGCAGGTTCAATCAGCGATATTGAGTTTTACGGGGCAGGCTGTCGTGACGATAAGGTCGTGTTGCTTGAAGGAATCTTACGTGAAGCTTTTGCAAATGCCGTTAGGGTGGAGGTCTGTTCGGACATGCTCGGAGCTGCGAGGGCGTTGTTCGGCAACGGTGCCGGATTGGCGTGCATACTCGGTACAGGGGCAAATTCTTGCTTGTATGACGGCAGGCGTATAGTTGCAAACGTGCCGCCGCTGGGCTACATACTCGGCGACGAGGGCAGTGGAGCAGTTCTGGGCAGACTTTTCGTGAACGCGCTGTTCAAAGGCGGACTGTCTGAAAGCCTGCGTGACAAGTTTCTCACGGAAAGTGGTCTCACATTGCCTGCAATAATAAACAAGGTGTACCGGGAACCTATGGCAAACAGGTTTCTTGCGAGCCTTTCGATGTTTATCCATGACAACCTTGATGATGAAGGACTGGAAAATCTTGTCGTGGATAATTTCAGAAACTTCTTCAGACGCAACGTCAAACTTTACGGACGCAGCGAGCTGCCCGTAGGGGCTGTTGGCAGTATAGCATTTTATTACAGCAGGCAACTTGAACGTGCCGCCGTTCTTGAAGGATTTGAATTGGTCAAGATCGTAAAGAGTCCTATGGACGAGTTGGTCAGGCTTGATTGTCAGGATTGCTGATTGGCGGCGCATACCGTTAACGGCAATGCCGGCATACGGGCTTAACCTTATGTAGTGCAGGCGTTTATGCCTGTTCCGGCTGCAAGTTACAGATTTTCTGAATGCCATTGTTGCGGCATGCAGTAATTGTTAAAATCGGATAATAAACCAAGAGGTTACCTTTTACGTTGCAAAAGGTAACCTTTTGTTGTGTAAAAGGTCGTGTTTTGAAGGGTAATAGACAACCTTTTAGGAATAAAGGTGTGGTTGACGTCATTTTGATTAAAACTGTAACATTTGGCGTTAAAATGTTACAAAATGCGGTAATATGCTGACAATCAGAATATTGTGGCTCTTCGCCGCTTATTGCTTTAATACTTGCTTCCAAGTCGTGTTGCACTTTATACCGTATGAAAAGAGTATGCTGCCTAATGTTCTGCAGTCTTGTAATGGCTTGATATACAGGAAGATATGTATCCGGGCTGTATAATGGCGTTAAGCAATGGGCGTTTTTCTTGTTGCATTGGTCGCATTAATTATTGGCGGGGAAGATAAAAATTGTAATTATTTTGCTTAAACTTTACAAAATAAATTGTACCTTTGCAGTTGTTTTGTAGTGCTACGTTTTATTAAATAAAATATTTATGTATTTTATCTTGTTAATTACCGTTTTAATAACGGCTGTTTTCTTGGTAGTGGCTGCTTTTGTCATCGCTAAGTTAATGGGTCCGCGTACGTATAACAAGGTTAAGGGAGAGCCGTTCGAGTGTGGTATACCTACTCACGGGTCTTCATGGATACCTGTACACGTGGGCTATTATCTTTTCGCAATCCTTTTCCTCGTGTTCGACGTGGAGACGGTTTTCCTCTATCCGTGGGCCGTCGTTGTTAAGGAGTTCGGCGTGATGGCAATGGTCAGCATCGGATTCTTTTTGTTAGTCTTAGTATTTGGCCTTGCTTATGCGTGGCGGAAAGGAGCATTGGAATGGAAGTAAGAAAACCCGTTATCAAGAGTATTCCTTATTCGGAATTCAAAGACAATGAGTCTCTCGAGAAGATTGTAGACGAGCTTCACGAGGGTGGTGTTAATGTGGTGCTTGGCTCCCTTGACAGCATGATAAACTGGGGACGCAGCAACTCGTTGTGGTCGTTGACCTTCGCTACGAGCTGTTGTGGTATCGAGTTCATGGCCGTCGGATGCGCCCGTTACGACTTCGCCCGTTTCGGTTTCGAGGTTACGCGTAACTCTCCACGCCAGGCAGACCTGATAATGTGTGCAGGAACCATAACCCACAAGATGGCCCCTGCCTTCAAGCGCCTTTACGACCAGATGGCAGAACCCAAATATGTGGTTGCCGTCGGCGGATGCGCAATATCAGGCGGACCTTTCAAGAGCAGCTACCATGTAGTGCGCGGCATCGGCGAGATTGTTCCCGTTGATGTCTACATTCCCGGCTGCCCTCCGCGTCCAGAAGCCATCCTTTACGGCATGATGCAGTTGCAAAGGAAAGTGAAGGTTGAGAAATTCTTTGGCGGAGTGAACCGTAAGGAGCATAAGCCGATTATCGTTGACGGAAATGTTGACGAAGGTATGCTGAAAGAGGCTTCGGCCGCTCTTAATGAAGTGAACTCTTCGGCGTCATCTAACATTTAATAAAGTAAGCGATGAAATTAGAGAACAAAATATTCGAATTGAAGGATTTCGCCGCAGAGATGGCGAAACTCAGGAATGAGAAGCATTTTGACTTCCTCGTTACTATCGTAGGTGAGGATTTCGGCGAAGAGGGCCTTGGGGCTGTTTACATTCTTGAAAACACCCAGACACACGAGCGCGTTAGCGTAAAGGCCGTGAACGGCGACAGGGACAACGCCTACATTCCCACGGTGAGCAACCTTTGGAAGGGCGCCGAGATTCTGGAGCGCGAGGTTTACGACTTTTATGGAATAAAGTTCCTTGGCAATAAGGACATGCGCCGCCTTTACCTCAGGTCTGACTTCAAAGGCTATCCGTTCAGGAAGGATTACGACATGAGCCCCGAGAACAATACCTACACTCTCGAGGACGACCCCGAACCTGATTTTACCTTGGAGTACAACCTCAATGAGGACGGCAAGCTCGTGGCCACCAAGCATAAATTGTTTACCGACGACGATTATGTTATAAACATAGGTCCGCAACACCCTGCAACCCACGGTGTGCTCCGCTTGCAGACCATTCTCGACGGCGAGTACGTACGCAAGGTTTATCCGCATTGCGGATACATCCACCGCGGTATCGAGAAGATGTGCGAAAGCTATACTTATCCGCAGACTTTGGCTCTGACCGACCGTCTTGACTATCTCTCGGCCATGATGAACCGCCACGCCCTCGTATCGGTAATCGAGGAGGGTATGGGCATCGAGCTGTCAGACCGCATCAAGTACATCCGTACGATTATGGACGAGCTTCAGCGTCTCGACTCGCACATGCTTTACTTCGGCTGCTGCGCACAGGACCTCGGAGCCTTGACAGCATTCATTTACGGAATGCGCGACCGCGAGCAGGTGCTCAACGTTATGGAAGAGACAACCGGCGGACGCCTTATCCAGAACTATTATAGAATAGGTGGATGCCAGGCCGACATCGATCCGAACTTCGTGAAGAATGTGAAGAAGCTTTGCGAGTACGTTAAACCTATGTTCAAGGAGTATGACGATATCTTCACAGGCAACGTCATCCTGCAAAACCGTTTCAAGAATGTCGGCGTGCTGTCTAAGGACGATGCAATCTCGTTCGGTTGTACAGGTGGTACCGGACGTGCCTCTGGTTGGCACAACGATGTAAGGAAGAACCATCCTTACGCTATGTACAGCAATGTAGATTTCGACGAGATCGTTTACACTCACGGCGACTGCTTCGACCGTTACAAGGTCCGTCTTGACGAGATGCGACAGAGCGTCCGCATTATCGAACAGCTCATCGACAATATTCCTGAAGGCGAATTCTACATCAAGCAGAAACCTATCATAAAGGTGCCCGAAGGTTCTTGGTACACAAGCTGCGAGGGAAGCCGTGGCGAGATAGGCGTTTATCTCAGAAGCGACGGTGGAAAGAATCCTTGCCGACTGAAGTTCCGCCCGATGGGTCTGCCTCTTGTTTCGGCATTCGACACTATCTGCCGCGGCGAGAAGATAGCCGACTTAATCTCTATCGGAGCAACACTCGACTATGTGATTCCGGATATTGACAGGTAATTGGAGAAGTGGAAGGCAAGGCGTAATTCAGGACAGCGTGGCGCCTGACGGCATCCTGCCCCGTATTTGCTGTAACGCCTTCAACGACTCTTCAAATTGATAAACTTAAACTTTAAAGAAAAGTGTTCGATTTTAGTATAGTAACAACGTGGTTTGACAGCCTGCTCAGGGATACCTTGGGATTAGGCAACTTTTGGTCAATCCTGATAGAGTGCGTCATTGTCGGCCTGCTTATACTCGTGGCTTATGCCATGCTGGCAATCGTGCTTATATATATGGAACGTAAGGTCTGCGCTTTCTTCCAGTGCCGTCTCGGTCCTATGCGTGTCGGCAAGTGGGGTATCTTCCAGGTATTTGCTGACGTTTTGAAGATGCTTATCAAGGAAATATTCCCTGTGGATAAGGCTGACAAACTTTTGTATGCCATTGCTCCGTTCCTTGTTATAATAGGTAGTGTGGGCGCTTTCTCGTTCATGCCTTGGAACAAGGGTGCAGAGATTCTCGACTTCAATGTCGGCATCTTCCTTCTCACCGCAATCTCAAGTATCGGCGTTGTCGGCATCTTCCTTGCCGGTTGGGGTTCTAACAACAAGTATTCTGTTGTATCCGCAATGCGTGGCGCCGTACAGATGATTTCTTATGAAATGTCGTTGTGCCTCTGCCTTATTACGGCCGTTGCGCTTACCGGCACGATGAGCCTTTCAGGCATTGTCGAGTCGCAGAACGACGGATGGCTGATATTCAAGGGACACATTCCCGCGATAATAGCATTCCTGGTATTCCTCGTTGCAGGTAACGCCGAGGCAAACCGTGGCCCGTTCGACTTGGCTGAGGCCGAGAGCGAGCTTACCGCCGGTTACCACACAGAGTATTCAGGTATGGGCTTCGGCTTCTTCTATCTGGCCGAGTATCTTAACATGTTCATCATTGCCGGTGTTGCAGCTACGGTTTTCCTCGGAGGTTGGATGCCGTTGCACATAGCAGGCCTTGACGGATTCAACGCCGTTATGGACTACATTCCCGGCATTGTTTGGTTCCTGGTTAAGACATTCTTCCTTATCTGGATTCTGCTTTGGATTAAGTGGACTTATCCTCGTTTGCGTATCGACCAGATACTGAAGCTCGAGTGGAAGTATCTTATGCCGCTGAGCCTGCTCAATCTTGTGCTGATGACAATAGTCGTTGCTCTTGGTTGGCATTTCTAAGAGATATTATGAACTTATAGATTGAAGTCATTTAAGATGGAAGATAATAATAAATCATATTTTGGCGGAATCAAAGATGGTATAAAGTCTTTGGCTACCGGTCTCGGCGTTACTTTCCGTGAATACCTCACAAAGAAGGTAACCGAGCAGTATCCTGAGAACAGAAAGACCACTTTGCATGTTTCGCCGCGTCACCGTGGCCGGCTTATCATGCCGCAAGACGCTGAAGGCAATAACAAGTGCATTGCCTGCAAGCTTTGCGAGATGGCTTGTCCTAACGGTACGATAAAGGTAGTGCAGAAGACTATCGAGACAGAAGACGGTAAGAAGAAACGTATCCTCGATGATTATATCTACGACTTGGGTGCGTGCATGTTTTGCGAGTTGTGCGTAAACGCATGTCCTCATGACGCCATCAAGTTTGTCAACGATTTCGAGAACTCAACGTTCAGTCGCGACAGTCTCGTGCATCATCTCAACAAGGAGAAGTTTGAAACTCCGCTGCCAGACCTCACCGATGGAGGTGCGCCGATGGAGATTGGCAAGTTCAATACAAGTATTAAATAATTAAGGAGAACGTGAATATGGCTAATATGGTAATGTTTTTGATTCTGGCTGTCGTCATACTCGGCTCTGCCGTAATGTGTGTGATGACTAAGCGGATAATGAGAGCGGCCACTTTCCTGTTGTTCGTTCTCTTGGGTGTTGCTGGTTTGTACTTCCTGCTTGACTATACATTCCTGGGCGCAGCCCAGATAAGCGTTTATGCTGGAGGTATAACCATGATTTACATTTTTGCCATCCAGCTCGTTAGCAAGCGTACCCTTCAGGGTCTTGTAGAGCGTTTCAAGGGCAGCCGTGTCGCTTTCGGTGCGCTGATGGCCCTTGTCGGACTTGTAACGGTTGTGGCAGTGTTCTTCAAGAATAAGTTTATCGACATGTCAATGCAGATGGCTGATGCTGAAGTCCCGATGGATGTCATAGGCAAGACTCTTATGGGTGCCGACAAGTATCAGTATGTTCTGCCGTTCGAGTTCATTTCGGTGTTCTTGCTGGCATGTATCATTGGTGGAATTGTAATATCTAGAAAGGAGTAATAGCGTTATGGTACCAGTTGAATATTTCTTCGTGCTTTCGGCACTGTTGTTTTTCATTGGCGTGTTCGGTTTCGTAACCAGGCGCAACCTGATTGCCATGCTTATCTCCGTGGAGCTGATACTCAACTCCGTCGATATTAATTTCGCGGCATTCAACCGCCTGCTCTTCCCCGGACAGTTTGAAGGTTTCTTCTTCACATTGTTCAGCATAGGTGTAAGTGCGGCCGAGACTGCCGTTGCCGTGGCTATTATTATTAATGTTTACCGCAATTTCCACAGTGACCAGGTGAACAGTATTGAAAACATGAAAAATTAATGTGTGTTATGGACTATAGTTTTGTATTTTTGATACTCTTGTTGCCTGCTCTCACGTTTGTGCTGCTCGGACTGGCGGGAATGAAAATGTCCCATAAGGTTGCCGGGTTGATTGGAACGTGCTCGTTGGCAATTGTGACCGTGCTGTGTTATTACACTGCATTCGAGTATTTCCTTGTACAGGGTAGGGATGCTGCCACCGGACTTTATCCTACGGTGACAGTGTTTGATATTACTTGGTTGAAGTTCTCTGAACTTCTTACGTTTAATATAGGTTTCCGCATAACTCCGATTTCGGCAATGATGCTTATCGTTATTTCTACGGTCAGCTTCATGGTTCACATATATTCGTTCGGCTATATGCACGGCGAGAAGGGCTTCCAGCGCTATTACGCATTCCTGAGTCTCTTCACAATGTCAATGCTCGGACTCGTTGTGGCAACCAACATATTCCAAATGTATCTTTTCTGGGAGCTTGTAGGTGTAAGCTCTTATCTGCTTATCGGTTTCTATTATCCGCTGCACGCAGCTGTCGCTGCTTCAAAGAAGGCGTTTATAGTAACACGTTTTGCCGATTTGTTCTTCCTTATCGGTATCCTGTTCTACAGCTTCTATGTAGGAACATTCAATTATGACCTTACCGCCATGGCTCCTGCCCAGATGACAGCCCTTCAGCATGCAGGTTGGATTATGCCGACTGCATTGTTCCTGATGTTCATAGGTGGTGCTGGTAAGAGTGCAATGTTCCCCTTGCACATCTGGTTGCCGGATGCAATGGAAGGTCCTACTCCTGTCAGTGCGTTGATTCACGCTGCAACGATGGTTGTTGCCGGTGTTTATCTTGTTGCAAGTTTGTTCCCGCTGTTTGTAGAGTTTGCACCCGAGGCTTTGCATTGGGTTGCTTACATTGCAGCGTTCACTGCTTTCTATGCAGCCGCAGTAGCATGTTGCCAGAGCGATATCAAGCGCGTCCTTGCATTCTCTACGATTTCACAGATAGGCTTCATGCTTGTTGCACTTGGTGTTTGCATGCCTGATCCTGAAATTGGCAAGGTTGCCATGACTGAGGAATATGCCGATGTAAACGGTCTTGGATACATGGCTGGCATGTACCACTTGTTCACGCACGCAATGTTCAAGGCTTGCCTGTTCCTCGGTGCCGGTTGTATAATCCACGCCGTTCATTCAAACGAGAAGATGTACATGGGCGGTCTGCGCAAGTATATGCCGGTAACTCATTGGACATTCCTTATTTCATGTCTTGCCATTGCCGGTATTCCGTTCTTCTCAGGCTTCTGCTCGAAGGATGAGATACTTGTTGCTTGCTACAACTACTCTCCGGTAATGGGAGTAATTATGAGCGGAATTGCTGCTATGACGGCGTTCTATATGTTCCGTCTGTATTATTCAATCTTCTGGGGCAAAAGCTATTACGAGACCCATAAGGCAGAAGGCGCACACCAGCCTCACGAAGCTCCGGCTACAATGACAATACCTCTTATCGTGTTGTCAGCTATAACGATGCTTGTCGGTATCTTCGGCACATTGCATGTATTCGAGTTTGGTGAGTTCGTTTCAGCTAATGGCATAGGTTTCGGTACTCATACAAACTGGGCTGTAGCTGCTTCAAGTACGATTCTTGCAATTTGCGGTATTGCTTTGGCAACATATATGTATAAAGGTGAGGAAACTCCTGTTGCCGACATGCTGGCAAGGAAGTTCCCGCGTCTGCACCAGGCTGCTTACCGCCGTTTCTATCTCGACGAGGTTTGGATGTTCGTAACCCACAAAATTATCTTCCGTTGCGTAAGCCGTCCTTTGGCTTGGTTCGACCGTCATGTAGTTGACGGAGCCATGAATTTCATGGCGTGGGGAGCCAATGAGGGTGGAGAAAGCATCCGCGGTTGGCAGAGTGGCGATGTCCGCCAGTATGCCGTATGGTTCCTTACCGGAACGATAGCGTTAGTTCTGATATGTATTTGTCTATAAAAGAAAACCGGTAAAATGAGTATATTAAGTTTATTCGTATTGATTCCCGCACTGATGTTGCTCGGCCTTTGGCTGGCAAGAAACCTCAATCAGGTGCGTGGTGTTATGGTGACGGGTGCATCATGTCTTTTGCTCCTGTCAATCTGGTTGACGGTAACGTTCATACAGATGCGTGCCGGCGGCAATACCGACGAGATGCTTTTCACTTACAGCATACCTTGGTTCGAGCCTTTGAACATTGAGTATGCTGTCGGTGTTGACGGAATTTCGGTTGTAATGTTGCTTTTGTCCAGCATCATTGTATTTACCGGTACATTTGCTTCATGGCAGCTCAAGCCTCTCACCAAGGAGTATTTCCTTTGGTTCACGTTGTTGAGTACTGGTGTTTACGGCTTCTTCATCAGCATAGACATGTTCACGATGTTCATGTTCTACGAGGTTGCCCTTATCCCTATGTACCTTCTTATCGGCGTGTGGGGCAGCGGCCACAAGGAATATTCGGCAATGAAGCTTACCCTCATGCTTATGGGAGGTTCTGCATTGCTCATTCTCGGTATTCTCGGCATCTACTTCGGTAGCGGCGCTACAACGATGAACGTGCTTGAGATTGCCCAGATGCACAATATCCCGGTTGACCTTCAGAAAGTGTTCTTCCCGTTCGTGTTTATCGGTTTCGGTGTGCTTGGTGCCCTGTTCCCGTTCCACACATGGAGTCCTGACGGTCACGCTTCAGCGCCTACTGCCGTGTCAATGCTCCACGCAGGCGTGCTCATGAAGCTTGGAGGTTACGGATGCTTCCGCATCGCGATGTTCCTTCTGCCTGAGGCTGCCCACGAGTTGGCATGGATATTCCTTATCCTTACTACCATATCTGTGGTTTACGGAGCTTTGTCGGCATGCGTGCAGACCGACTTGAAGTATATTAACGCATATTCTTCAGTTTCACACTGCGGCCTTGTGCTCTTTGCATTGCTCATGATGACCAAGACCGCTTGTACCGGTGCTATCCTCCAGATGCTTTCACACGGTTTGATGACGGCCTTGTTCTTCGCCCTCATCGGTATGATTTACGGCCGTACCCACACTCGTGACGTGCGCCAGCTCGGAGGTTTGATGAAGATCATGCCTTTCCTCAGCGTTGGTTATGTCGTTGCCGGTTTGGCCAACCTCGGTTTGCCGGGCTTCTCAGGTTTCGTTGCCGAGATGACAATTTTTGTCGGCTCGTTCGCTAATAATGACACGTTCCACCGTACGGCTACGATAATTGCTTGTACAAGTATTGTCGTTACGGCAGTCTATATCCTGCGAGTTGTCGGCAAGATACTGTACGGCAAGGTTGCCGACCCGCATTATGAGACTCTCACCGACGCTACATGGGACGAGCGTGTTGCCGTTTGCTGCCTCATATTCTGTGTTGCAGGTCTCGGTATAGCACCGCTTTGGGCAAGTGAGGTAATCGATAATGCGTTGGTTCCAATCATTGACCACATTAATAATGTTTCAGCTTTAGCGGCAATATGATAACAGCAGACAAGCTGGTCGGGTATAAGCTGTAAGGGCATATGCACCTTGAATGTTTTTTGCCTGACCCTTGTCAACTAAAAAGCATAACAATGAATTACAGTCAATTTTTAAACATGATACCGGAAGCCACGATGATGGCTATCCTTATTGTCGTCTTCATTGCCGACTTTGCATCGACGCGTAAGGCCGACCGCAAGTGGTTCAATCCGCTGGTTTGCCTGCTGATGCTTGTCCAGGTGGTTGTTTCGGCTGTACCGCAGGAGCCTACTTCGGCATTTGGAGGCATGTATGTCACCACCGCCGCAGTAAATGTAATGAAGACAATCCTTGCTGCAGGTACGCTTATCGTTATTATACAGAGCCGCAAGTGGCTTAGCCGTCCTGATACAAGTTTCAAGGAAGGCGAGTTCTACATGCTTGTTATCTCAACCTTGCTTGGTATGAACATGATGATGAGCGCAGGCCACTTCCTCATGTTCTTCCTCGGACTCGAAATGGCTTCAGTGCCTATGGCATGTCTGGTAGCCCTAGACAAGTACCGCCACAATTCAGCTGAAGGTGCAGCTAAGTTCATACTTACGGCAACATTCTCAAGCGGAATAATGCTTTACGGCATATCGTTCATCTACGGTGCTGCCGGCACTCTATATTTCGATGATCTGGCAGCGTTGCTTACCGCAAGGCAGAATCTTACCATGGCAATAATGGGCATGGTATTCTTCTTCAGCGGACTCGGTTTCAAGATCAGTCTTGTTCCGTTCCACTTCTGGACTGCCGATGCTTATCAGGGTGCGCCTACAACGGTTACCGGTTATCTTAGCGTAATCTCTAAAGGCGCTGCCGCTTTCACCCTCATGGCAATACTGATGAAGGTGTTTGCTCCGCTTACAGAGTATTGGACCCACGTGCTTTACATATTGGTTGTGCTCACAATCACTGTCGGCAACTTGTTTGCCATCCGTCAGAAGGATCTCAAGCGCTTCATGGCGTTCAGTTCTATCTCACAGGCCGGTTACATCATGTTGGCCGTGATTGGCGACAGCACGTTAGGCGTGGCTGCCCTGTCTTATTACGTGCTTGTTTACGTTGTTGCCAACCTCGCCGTGTTCACTGTTATCGGCGTAGTTGAGGAGAACAACAACGGCACTACTGACATGGATGCATACAACGGTTTCTATACAACCAACCCGAAGCTCTCGCTGCTTATGACGTTCGCCCTGTTCTCGCTTGCCGGTATTCCGCCGTTCGCAGGTATGTTCAGCAAGTTCTTCGTATTCATGGCAGCAGCCCAGGAGGGTTCTCCTCTTACTTACCTTGTAGTGTTCATAGCTTTGGTTAACACGGTAGTGAGCCTTTACTACTATCTGCTTATCGTCAAGGCAATGTACATCAAGAAATCTGAGAATCCGCTTCCGACGTTCAAGAGCGACGGTAACACGAAGCTGGCACTTGCCATTTGCACTGCTGGCGTCCTCCTCTTCGGAGTATGCAGCTTCTTCTACGATTGGATAAACATGGCTGCTTAATATTTAAGTAAGACATAATTAAATAAAGTGACGAACCTATTAGGCAATGCGCCTATGGGTTCGTCGCTTTATTTTTTGTTCCATGCCTGTCTGCCTTGCCGTAAAACCGCAAGCTATTGTATTCTTTGAATCGTACTTCGCGTAATCGTTTGATTGTCAGTAATTTGTTTGCTAGCTTTGAAGCTGCCGGATACAGTCATTCCAAAAGGTGGCATATTGGAGTGCAAAAGGTAACCTTTTGGCTCCTAATTGACATCCTTTTACAACGTAAAAGGCCACATATTGGTTTTATTGTTTTACCACGTTGATTTTACATGTATGTTTATTTGTTTTTGCACCCTCACTTTCCGGTGGATGTATAGTGTGGGTACGCATGGTTGTCATACAACGTGGTGGGGCCGATAATTCTGAAAGATAATTACACGTATGATTGTTTTCTTGAATAAAAACGTGTATTTTTGCATCATTAACTGAATGGAAAACAAATCAGAGGCTTATGACTATAAATGAATTTCTGTCCCTATACAAGCAGGCCTTCGGTGAAGATGCACCGCTTCCTGTCGCTTTCGGCTACAGTAATACGGCCGTGACTGATGTTAAGAAGATACCACGCTGCATGATTGGTGCCATACGCAAGGTTTGCGATGGAGGGGCGCTTACGCTTTCGGCAGACAACGTGTTATGCGGAGGAGGTAGGCTTTATACGGCATTTGCGCCAATGCCTGACCGTGTGCCGGCGTTTGTTTCCCGTGAGGAACACTACAAGCAGACCCCCGACCAGGTAAAGGACTATATAGACCGGCTGGATATTCATATCACGGCCAAGCCGTATCTTAACTTTGTCCGCATGGACGGGCTGGCTACTTTGGACGATGTCGAGGGCGTCATCTTTTTTGCCACTCCAGATATCCTTTCGGGGCTTTGCTCGTGGGCGTTTTATGACAATGATGCCGACGATGCCGTGAGCACGAAGTTTGCTTCAGGCTGTTGCAGCATTGTAACGTTTGCCGCTAAGGAGAACAGGGATGGTGGCCGCAGGTGTTTCATAGGCATGCTCGACCCATCGGCGCGTCCCCTTGTACCAAGAAACGAGCTTACGTTTACCGTCCCATTGTGCCGTTTTAGGGAGATGATGGGCACAATGGAGCAATCGGCCTTGTTCCAGAAAGCATATTCGGTGGTAAGAAAGCGCATAAACGGAGAAATACAAAAGGATAAGTAATGAGGATATTAGGCAATTTAATATGGTGGCTGTTCGGTGGGCTTGAGGCCGCCATAGGTTATTTTACGGGTAGTCTGGCCTTGGCGTGTACAATAGTAGGCATACCTGTGGCTTGGCAAACATTTAAAATAGGACTACTGTGCCTGTGGCCTTTCGGAGCCGAAGTCTGCGACACTGATTCACCGACCGGCTGCATACGCATTCCGCTCAACATTCTGTGGATTATCTTTGGCGGCTTGTGGGCGTGGTTCATGCATGTCGTGTTCGGTGCCTTGCTGTTCATAACTATTATTGGCATACCTTTTGCTAAACAACATTTCAAGATGGCGGGATTGTCGTTGGCTCCGTTCGGTAAGGATGTTACATTGAACTTATAACGATTGACGGCTACCTGGCATCTTGATTAAGGCCAGTTATTGATAAAACAGTTTTGAATTAAAGCGTAATGACTATGGAAACTTTTGAAGATGCAATATCAGACGACCGGTTTGTTTTGGTTGATTTCTTTGCTACATGGTGCCAGCCTTGCCAAATGATGCACCCCGTATTGGAACAGGTAAAGGCCGTGCTTGGTGACAAGTTGCGCATAATCAAGGTCGATGTCGACAAACGACGCATTACTGCCGCCCGCCATGGGGTAAGGTCGATACCAACATTGGTACTGATGCGTGGCGGTAAGGAGTTATGGCGGCAGAGCGGGGCGATGTCAAAAGCTGACCTGCTGGTGGCGCTCGAACCGTTATTGAAGTGATATGTTTTTTGTTGGATTTGATAAAATACGATGATACACCAGACTACATTCTCATTAACGCCAAAACGGCGTGGCTGCCACTTGGTGACGCGTGAGATATTGGAGCATCTGCCGAAGCCGCTGCCCGAGGCAGGACTGCTAAACCTCTTTGTGCAGCATACTTCGTGTGCGCTGACCATAAACGAGAATGCCGACCCCGACGTGCGGGGCGACATGGGGCGGATAATGGACAGGCTTGTTAAGGAAAACGAGCCATATTACGAACATACGCTTGAAGGTGATGACGACATGCCGGCACATGCAAAGTGTTCGCTTTTCGGCGTGAGCCTTACCATTCCCATTACGCACGGACGCTTGAACCTCGGCACATGGCAGGGCATATACCTCTGCGAGTTCCGTAATTATGGCGGTGAAAGGAAGATTGTTGCAGCTATTTACGGATAAGGCATGTATCAGAAGTTTATTATTACAGATGACGGTGTGCTGAAGTTCGGAAACGTCTATCTGCACAGGGAGTTGCTTGAAGTTGGCGAAGAGTGTGTTTATGGCGGAGGATTGTGGAAGGTTGACGAAAGTCGTAACGCAATCTTGCTCTACGGCCACTCGTTTGATTTCGGTCCACCAGATTTCGATTACGTCCGCCGTATCGAATGGTCCGGTGTAGGTGGCAGGCCGGCTCCGCTTTTCTTTCTGCCTGATTGGCCTAATGAGGATATGTTGATTCCCGTTTACGAAAAATGATAATGATAATATGAGCAAGAAAACATACGTGCAAGCCAACAAGGAATGGCTGATGGAAAAATATAACGAGCAAGGTGTTGTCAAGCTTGACAAGGGAGTTTGTTATAAAGTCTTGTCAAAGGGCAATGGCGATGGCCCTGTGCCTTCGCCGCGCAGCATCGTGACAGTACATTATACCGGGCGGACGATAGACGGCAATACGTTTGACAGCAGCCGCGGCGGCGTGCCACTTGCAATCCGTTTGAGCGATTTGATTGAAGGTTGGATTATAGCCTTGCAGCAGATGCACGTAGGCGACCGTTGGGAAATATATATTCCGGCCGAAATGGGGTATGGTCGGTTCTCGCAGCCAGGCATTCCTGCCGGTTCTACTCTGGTGTTTGATGTCGAATTGTTAGGTGTTGCATGACATGGCAAGGAGAATTTTTGTTACAGGCGGTGCCCATGGTATAGGGCGTGCCATTGTTGAAGCCTTTGCAAAAGTCGGCGATAAAGTCGCTTTTTGCGACGTCGACTCTTTGCGTGGAAAAGCCGTGGCGTGTGAGTGTTCTGCCTTGTTTTATGAGGTAGACGTCACGGACAGGTTGCAGTTGGAGAATTGTATGCAAGACGTGTTGAACCGTTGGGGCGATATTGATGTCATTGTAAATAACGTTGGTATTAGTGTTTTCAAGCCGATTACAGAGATTGAGGTTGAAGAGTTTGACAAGACCATCAACACTAATTTGCGTCCGGCTTTCATAACATCGCGTTTCCTCGCCAGGCATAGGCACAAGACAGGCAATATTGCTTACGGCCGTATTGTCAATATTTGTTCATCCCGTTATTTGATGAGCGAAGCCGGCACAGAAGGATACAGTGCCTCGAAGGGCGGAATATACTCGCTTACCCACGCCCTTGCCATTTCGCTTGCACCATTTCGTATTACCGTCAACGCCGTAGCCCCCGGTTGGATTCATGTAAACGAGGACGAAATCCTGCGCCCCGTCGACCACGAGTTCCATCCCAGCGGCAGGGTGGGGCAGCCTGAAGACATAGCCCGCACGGTTCTGTTCCTGTGTGCAGAAGACAATGATTTTATCAACGGGCAGACAATAACCGTTGACGGTGGCGTGACAAGGAAAATGATTTACCCTGAGTAAGGCAACCCGTCAGGCGACGTGTCATACTATGATTAATGATAGCCAATAACGCCTTTTTAAGCTGATTATTGGCTATAACTCTCTGAAGAGTAGTTTTATTCAAAGCCTTGTTGCACTGTCTGGGTTGGTCGCATCGTCCGTGCCGTGTTTCTCCCTCTTATGAACGTGTAACAGTATTTCCGCGTGTCTTTATAGCTTTAAACACCTCCCGTACATCGGGAGGCAGGCGTGCATCATGACACCACCTCCCGGACGCGTATGGAAGAACAAGGCAAGTGGCTCCCTGAACGAGGTCGGCTTTTGGCGGATGTTGAGTGTCGGAGCGTGCAGAGGTTGAGGTTGTTCTGCAGGAAATGTCGGGTAAAACAAAAAAATGTCATGGTTCGTCCTATAGTTTTTTTTGTTTGCTGCGTCTTTATAGTTAGCGATATGTTGCAAATACTATAACCTAAATAATTAAAGACGCTTATGAAATTAAAGAATTTTTACCTTATCGCAGCCATGATGGCTGCTCCGGTGGCATCTTCTGCCGCAGATTATTACATCAGTACGGAAGCGCGTGGTAATGGCGACGGTTCTTCATGGGACAACGCCATGGCGTTCAGCACGATGTTAGACCAAATAAACAGCTTTGCAAATGGTGACGTGTTCTACTTTGCAGGTGGAAAATATAATGTGCCGAAGGTGGTTACCATTACCAACGGTTACACGTTTGTCGGCGGTTTCAATCCTGAACTTACCGGTACTGGACACGAGACTCCTGATTACCCTTCAGCCATTCCGACCGTTTTCTCGGGTGACATTAATGGAGACGGCGTAGCCAACAGTGGTGACGCCGAATGTTTATTGTCATTCAAGACTAATACGAAAAATGGTGACGAGAGCAAGAAGGTTGTATTGAAGGGATTGGAACTTACCGGCGCTTATTCGCAGTCAAGTCCGAGCGACAATGCTACCGCCCGCGGCGCCCTTCATTTGGACAACTGCGGTTACGTGGAAGTAGACGACTGCCGTTTCTATGGTAATGTAGCCGAAGAGCCTGCTGAGGGCAACGCTAAGCAAGTAGGCGGAATGGCTTTTACCATTCACCGCAGCCTTTCAGTTTTCAACGGATGCGAGTTTACTGACAATAAGGCAACAAGCCGTGGTGGTGCCATCAAGCTGACTTCAGACAACAAGGAAAAGGGTAAGACCACTTTCAACCGTTGTCTTATAGCGCGTAATACGATAAAGAATGACTTGGGAAGTGCCATCTGCATGCAGCATGGTGCATATCTCCAGATTGTAAACTCGACTGTAACAGACAATGTTGCACCTGAAGCTGAAAGCGCTATTTACGCGACAGGTACCGATGGCAACCATAATCGTTACGTGTACGTCGTAAATTCGACGATAGCAGGAAACGAGGGTGGGGCACAAATTGAGATGACATCTGACGCCAACATCTTTGTTGCAAACTCTATCATTGTGTCAGGTGAAGGCACGCCTGCACTCGCTGTAACGGCAACTGAACCAAAAGTCAGTGGCGGCATGAACATATCGGGTCCTGGCGCAAGTGATGTGCTTACATTACAGGATTCGGACAATGCAAGCGCTGAAAACAGCTATTCTGCCATATTCGGTGAAAACGAGCTTGGGGCAAACGGCGTAATAGAGCCGCTTGCTGAAGACGGCAAGTATGACGCTGCAGCCCTTTCCGCTGCAATAGCAGACTGGGGCATCTTGGCAGACGTTACTGTTGACCAGACTGGTGCCGTGCGTGAGGAAGGCAGCACAGCCGGAGCGTATGCAAAGAAGACAGGTTCTACCGGCATTACAGGTTTGGAAGCTGAAAACGGCCATGCATCAGACGCATATTACACGCTGCAAGGCATTAAACTGGGCTCGCGTCCAACTGCTGCCGGCATTTATATACATAATGGAAAGAAATTTATTATAAGATAAACAATGTCAAGCGCCACGCTTGTTTTCCGCTAGTAGTTTTCCAGACAGGCTTCTTGCGGTAGACAAGCGTGGCGTATTTTATCGTATCATGACAAATATGCCTTCATTATTTATGAAAAAGATTTTCGCCTGCTTTGTGCTGGCGTTTTTTTTATCCGTCCCTTCGTGTTTGCGTGCGATGGGTAATTGCCGGTTGACCATAATGGGGCTTGGCGACTCTATAACAGAAGGCGGCGATGGCTTTTCTTCATATCTTTATCCTCTGTGGGAACGGCTGTTTACGGCCGGGTATGATGTAGACTTTGTAGGACCGCAGCGCAGCGAGTGCCGTATAGGATGGCTTAACCATTGTGGCTTCAGCGGAAAGCCGGTGGAATTTCTCGACGAGCGAATAGACAGCATATATCGCCGGTATCCGGCAGATATCGTGTTGCTGCACGCGGGACACAACCATTTTGCTGACGAGCGGCCGGTTGACGGCATGATAAGGACTTATGCCAGTATTATTAATAAGATACACGTAATTAATCCGCAGGCATACGTCTTTTTGGCAAAGGTGACGCCCAGTGGCAAGCTTCCTAAATATTCGTACATACCGGAACTGAACAGACGTATTGAGGCTCTTGTCGACTCGATTGGCAGTGAGCGTGTGGTTCTGGTCGACATGGCATCGGGGTATGACTGGCGCACCATGACTATTGACGACAAAGTGCATCCTAACAGGCGTGGTCGTGAGTTTATGGCTGATGTGTGGATGAAGGCAATTGCAAGCGTATTCAAACCGCAGCATGAGGCATTTTCTCCGGAGAAGGTTTGTTACCGTCGTGACAGTCTTGCAGGAGATCTAGAGTTGCATGTGTTCCGGGCCCATGGGGACAAACTAAAACCTGCTGTGATATATTTTTTTGCAGGAGGATGGAAATATGGCAGTCCGT
Organism: Prevotella sp. CAG:1058; assembly: GCA_000433175.1. GTDB lineage: Bacteria > Bacteroidota > Bacteroidia > Bacteroidales > Bacteroidaceae > Prevotella. The sequence continues at coordinate 2,352 of HF986654.1, read as the reverse complement.
TACAATTTTACCGTGAATGCCAGTGGCACGCGCGCAATGGTATTACAGGTATCAGCGTGGATTATTCAATAAAGTACCTTGGAAGTAAGAGTGCATCGCAGTCGGTCGAGGATGGGCGTGCTGCTTTGGCTTATATTCGTGCGCATGCTGGTGAACTCGGTATTGACACGTCACGTATTGTAGTTGCAGGAGCATCGGCCGGTGGGGCGATTGCCGGCAAGATGGAAGACAGCGTGGTGTGTGCTAGGATGTTGTATTACCCTGTGGTCGACTCGTTGGCTGATGATGTTGAAACCATGCATAAGCCAATATTGTTCATGATGGGATCCAAGGACAGTTTCACTCCGATGGCCAAGGCAAAGGATTTCGAGGTGAAGTTGCGTGAACAGTCTACTATTGTCGAGAGCCACTACTTTGAAGGTCTGGGTCACCCGCTTTTTCGTTACCGCGAATGTCTTGGAAGTGTATTTTACGACATACGTGAAATAACAGACAGATTCCTTTCGCGTGTGTTAAAATAAATATGAAGATGAGACAAGTGTTGTCATAATGCTTGCTCCCTGCTTTATGACATGTTTGTTATGATTGCATTGTAAACCAATGTTTTACATTTTTAATATGCGCCATGGAATCTGTCTGAGAGAATTGTTTTGTTTGTTAAATAAAAAATTAACATATTCTTTCCTATATATTTTTCGTATTTTTGCGTCTTTTTAATAAACGAACCCTTATGAAGAAGGGAATAATAAATATGCTACCTAAACGACCTTGAAAAATGATGGATGAGTCACGGGAACTGATCCTTATATCAAAAGGAAACGAACTTGCCTTTGACGGTTTCATGGACCGTCATTCGCAGAGTATGTATAACCATGCCTTTGGCATTCTTGGCGACAAGGGGCTTGCCGAGGAGGTCGTGAGTGATGTGTTCCTTGAGGTTTGGAAAATGAGAAAGAAGTTGCTTGGCATAGAAAATATAAACAGTTGGCTGAGCACTGTTGTATATCGTAAGTCTGTATCGTGCCTGCGTAAAGAGATGCTCCGCCGTAACCAGGTGTGCATTGACGAGTTGCCCAATTTTGTGTTTCCGCAAATGCAGAGTCCTATGGACAGCATGATATCTGAGGAAGAATTGAACCGTTTGAGTGATGCTATTGAACATTTACCGGCAAAGTGCAAGCATGTGTTTTATTTGGCGAAAATAGAACAGATGCCGTATGCGGACATCTGCGATATGTTGAAAATTTCGCTTGCAACGGTTAATTACCATGTGGGTTATGCTCTTCGTTCTCTTAAGAAGCAGTTGAAAGCAATAGTATAATTAAAAGGTAAGTGACTGAGATATGGAAAAGGATATATTTGAATATAAATACGGCGAAAACGAGATTGACGAGAAACTGAAGAGTTTTGTTGTCGATACAAAGCCGGTTGACATTGACATGAGTAATATAAAGAAAAAAACATATGCCAAGATAAGGCGTGATAATGAACGGCGCATGGCTAGGCGTAAGTTTTTCATAGGTGTAGCTTTTGCAGCTTGTATAACCTTGTTAATAGGTGTGTTTGTTGTACCTAGGAGTATATTGTCTGGAGTTACAGAACATAAGGTGGCTATTGTAAAGCCGAAAATGATAACAACTACAGTGCCTGTTGGAGAGATAATGACTTTCAGATTGCCAGATGGAACAAAGATTGTAGCCAACTCCAGGTCAATAGTAAAGTATCCTGAGAAGTTTACCAATGACACGCGTGATATTTACACTAAGGGCGAAGTTTACCTTGAAGTGGCACATGATAAAGAACATCCGTTCATTGTTCATTCTGATGGTTTTGATTTAAAGGTATTGGGTACTAAGTTCAACATTGTGAATTATAATGGTCATTATTCAAATGTTGTTCTTGTGGAGGGTGCAGTCGAAGTTACAACTAAGAGTCGTGATAAGGTGACAATGCGTCCAAATCAGTTGCTCAATGTTTCAGGTGGAAAGCTTGATGGTTTGAAGAATGTGGACACTTCACAGTATACAAGTTGGATGAATGGAATAATGAACCTTCATGGTGATAACATACATCAGGTTGTAAGCAGAATTAATGATTATTACGGCACGGAAATTGGTGTGCAGGAAAACATATCAGGAACTCCGCTTTACGGGAAAATGGTATACCAGAAAGACGTGGATGAAGTGCTGAAAGCTATCAATGCCATAGTAGGTACAAAAGTTTCGGTCGTTAATGGAAAAGTGTACCTCACGAAATAATGTAATAGAAAACATATTCAATAATTATTAACTAAAATTTTCAGTAGTCATGGGTAAGGGGGCAGAGTCAACTAGCAAGTGCAACATTACGGAA
>HF986653.1 GCA_000433175.1 Prevotella sp. CAG:1058 | reverse complement strand
CTTTGCTAATTGGGGAACATGCGGACATTCATATTTTAATAATGCGAGTAAATATACTTACATGGGTATAAAATAATAAAGATCCTGATTCCCATTGGGAAATCAGGATCTTGTCTTTCAAAGTGGTACCACCAGGAATCGAACCGGGGACACAAGGATTTTCAGTCCTTTGCTCTACCAACTGAGCTATGGCACCATGTTTCCGTTTTTGTGATGCAAAGGTACGGAAAAGTTTTAAAATACAGGATTAGTTGTGTTATAAAATGCTATTTTTTAACTTATTTTTTCGATTTTGTGAGCTTTATAAGACCTATAACATGCAAAACGACTTGTTTTTTGCCGTTTTGCATGTCATGTGATGTATTGCTTTTGATATGATTTTCCTGATTTTTCGGTTAACAACCGTGGCGTTTGTGTTACCCTTTCAACGGATTCCAGCCTTGTGCTTTTAGTTCGAATTCATTGTTGTCGCGTGTTACGAGCATGTGGCCGAGTTCTTTTTTTGTAATGTGTCCTATGAGCTTAACGTCCTCCATGTCCTCTATTTTCTCGTGGTCGCCTATGGGTACGGTGAACAGCAGTTCGTAGTCTTCGCCGCCGTTGAGGGCGCAGGTCGTTACGTTCATGTTCATTTCCTCGGCCATTACGGCGGTCTGGTAGTCTATGGGGATGTTCTTTTCGTAAATCCTGCATCCGCAGTTGCTTTGCGTGCATATATGAAGAAGTTCGCTGCTCAGTCCGTCGCTGATGTCCATCATTGCCGTGGGGTGTATGTTGCGTTCGCGTAGGGCTTGCAGGATGTCGCCGCGCGCCTCCGGTTTGAGCTGGCGTTGCAACAGGTATTCCTTGCCTGCAAAGTCGGGTTGGAAGTGTGCCAGTTCGTCAAGCGCACGCTTGTCATTCTTCTTTTTCGCTTCGTTTACTTGCTGGTAGTACACGCTCTTTTCGCGTTCGAGCAGTTGCAGGCCCATGTATGCGGCTCCCAGGTCGCCGCTTACACATATCAGGTCGGTGTCTTTCGCGCCGTTGCGGTAAACTATGTTTTCACGTTCGCATTCTCCTATGCAGGTTATGCTTATAGCCAATCCGGTGTAAGACGATGTAGTGTCGCCACCGACAATGTCGACGTTCCACTTGTCGCACGCCATGCGCAGGCCGCTGTAAAACATCTCCATGTCTTCGACCGTGAAGCGTTTGCTAAGTGCGATGCTTACGATAAGTTGGCGTGGTGTGCCGTTCATTGCGAATATGTCGCTGATGTTGACCATGGCCGACTTGTAGCCAAGGTGTTGCATGTCGATGTATGTAAGGTCGAAGTGTACGCCCTCCATAAGCATGTCTGTCGTAACAAGCACCTCTTTGTCAGGATAGTGCATCACGGCGCAGTCGTCGCCAACGCCATATTTTGTCGATTCATTCTTGGGCTTGAATCCGTCAGTCAGGTGGTGTATCAGTCCAAACTCGCCAAGTTTCGCAATGTCAGTCATTATGCTTTAGTTTTTTCTTTAATGTAAGGAGTTAAGAAAACGCAACTATGCCACTTTCCTAACTCCTCGTATCCTTTTGTTTTTTTACTGCGCTTATGCGCGGTTTATCATTTCTCTCATTATCTCGGTCATCAGCGGCTGAGCCTTGTTTGCAGCTATCTGCACTTCCTCGTGGCTTACTTCAACGGGCTGGTCTTCGAGTCCGAGGTCGGTTATTATGCTTATGCCGAACGTCCTTATGCCGCAATGGTGGGCAACGATTACTTCAGGCACGGTGCTCATGCCTACGGCATCGCCGCCGAGGCGGTGGTACATCTTATATTCCGCCGGCGTCTCGAAAGTCGGTCCTTGCACGCCTACGTACACTCCGTGAACCACGCGTATGCCTTTTTCCTTGGCTATTGCGTCGGCTTCGGCTATCAGTTTCTTGTCGTATGCCTCGTGCATGTCGGGAAAGCGCGGCCCGGTAGGCAGGTTCTTGCCGCGCAGCGGGTGCTGCGGGAAGAGGTTGATGTGGTCCGTAATTATCATCAGGTCGCCAATCTTGAAGTCGGGATTCATGCCGCCTGAAGCGTTGCTTACGAAGAGTGTCTTTATTCCCAGTTCATACATCACACGTATCGGGAAAGTCACTTCCTTCATCTTGTATCCCTCGTAGTAGTGGAAACGGCCTTCCATTGCCATAATGTCCACGCCTCCGAGTTTACCGAAGATCAGTTTTCCTGCATGTCCTTCAACTGTAGATACTGGGAAGTTGGGTATTTCCTCATAGGGAAATTCGTAACTGTCAGTTATTTCTGAAGCTAATTGTCCCAGGCCTGTGCCTAATATTATCGCCGTTTGCGGGCTTGTGGTCATCCTTTGTTTTAGCCAGGATGCTGTTTTTTGAATTTTTTTGTACATATCCTATTATTTTGTTGTTGAATTCTTCTTGTCCTAATATGAATTTCACCCTTATGGGCAGAGTGTATATGTTGCGTCTTACATCTTCCGACAAGCCGTCCATGCCCGAGAGCCTTGCGTTGTCCTTTTCGGTTGTTATTATCATCTTCGGTGAAGGCATGGCGTCGAATGTGGCGTTTATCCGTTCTATGTCCTTTGCCGTGAACTGGTGATGGTCGGGGAATGTCATCTGCGTTATGTTTGACGAGTATTCACCCAAGTCGTAAGCCAGCTGCTTTGGTGAAGCAATGCCTGCCAGCAGCAGTATGTTTTCCGCCTTTCCTATGCTGCCGAGCGGGCGTTTGCTGCTGCCGAACACGGGGTTGAGGTCGTCGTATTCAAGCGACGTGAAATACAGTTGCTGGTAGGGGTAGAGGTCCATGGCTTTGATGATTACCCTGTATTCCATCGGCTTCAGGTCTTTAGGGCATTTTGTTATTATTACAATGTCAGCCCTCGACTTGCCTTTCTGCGGTTCGCGCAGGCGTCCTGCGGGAAGCAGCTTGTCGTATATTATCAACCTATGGTAGTCCACGAGCAATATGTTGATGCCGGGCTTCACGTATCTGTGCTGGAATGCGTCGTCAAGAAGTATTACGTCGGTGTCCTTTGTCGCTTCCCCGCTTGTCAGCATGTCTATGCCGTGGCAGCGGCTTTTGTCTACGGCGACATGTATGTCGGGGAATTTTGTCTTCATCTGGTAAGGCTCGTCACCGATGTCCCTCATCCTTGTGCCTTTGTCCGCGAGTACGAAGCCTTTGCTCTTCCTCTTGTATCCGCGGCTAAGTACGGCCACCTTGCTGTTGCTTTTGAGCAACCTTATCAGGTATTCCACATGCGGGGTCTTGCCCGAGCCGCCGACCGTGATGTTGCCGACCGAGATTACAGGGATGTCAAAGCTGCGGCTTTTCAATATGCCGAGCTCGAACAACTGGTTGCGCAGCCTCACACCGAGGCCGTACAGCCAGCTTAATGGCAGCATCCACTCGTTAATCTTTATAAAGTCGCCTTCCATGTCGTCGGTTGCCGGCCTTGCCGGTTTAGTCTTATTTGATGTTCAGTTTAAACGGTATCCGTGCCTGTATTGCCGATTGGTTGTTGATGTCCTTCATCAGCATGAACGGCTCGTAATATTCGCCGAGTGCCTGTCGGGCCTGTGCATTGATGTATGACTCGCCCGACAAGTTGTTGAGCAGTTGGTCAACCCAGCTTGTCTTGCCGGGATATGCGGCCGTGTGGTATTCCTTCAGTTTAGCAAGTTGGGCAGCCTTTGCAACAGCCTTGTCGAGTCCGCCGAGCTCGTCTACGAGCTTTACCTTCAATGCGTCCTGTCCCAGCCATACACGTCCTTGCGCAATCTTCTCAACCTGTTCCACCTTCATCTTGCGTCCTTGTGCCACGCGTGAGCGGAACAGGGCGTAGCCGCGGTCGATATAGTTGTTGAGATACCTCATTTCTTCCTCGTTGAACGGGCGTGCCGGAGTGCCGAACGCACTGTGCTTGTTGGTCTTCACCTCGTCGAACTTTACGCCCAGCTTCTCTGTGAGCAGTCCGCTGAAGTCGGGGAACATGCCGAATATGCCGATGCTTCCCGTCAGCGTTGTAGGTTCTGCCACAATCCAGTTGGCTCCGCTGCTGATGTAGTATCCTCCCGATGCGGCCATTCCGCCCATCGATACGACAACCGGTTTCTCCTTTTTGAGCATTTCCATGTAATGCCATATCTGTTCCGAGGCGTATGCACTGCCGCCGCCTGAGTTGATGCGCAGTACAACGGCTTTCACGTCGTCGTCGTCCATAAGCGCCTTCAGGTCGTCGCATACGGTTTTGCTTACGATGTTGTGTTCATTCGACAGCATTCCGCCGGTGGCGTTGTCAACGATGTTTCCGTATGCGTAATATACTGCTATTTCTTCACCTTTCTCCTCCTTGCTCTTTACGACTTTCATCTCCGCCAGGCTGACTGTGTTGATGTTGTCGTCGGCGTCCTGCTTCAACAGCTTGTTTATTTCAGCGTCAATCTGGTCTGTGTATATCAGCTTGTCCACGAACTTGTATTTTACAAAGTCCTTCGGGTCGTTCAGTGTAATGAAGTTGTCTGCGTATGCGTTGAGCTGTTCCACACTGATTTTGCGGCTTTCAGACACCGCCTTGCATACGTTCTGCCAGATGCCGTTAACGTAGGCTGTCACCTGTTCGCGGTTTGCATCGCTCATCTTGTCGGCTGTGTACATTTCGGGAGCGCTCTTATACGTGCCCACCTTGGCCAGCTGCATCTTCACGCCGAACTTTGCCATGAGGTCTTTCAGGAATACCGGTTGCGACGAAATGCCGTGCCAGTCAATTTGTCCGCTCGGGTTGAGGAACACCTTGTCTGCCACCGATGCCACATAATAAGTGCCCTGGGTGTAGACGTCGCCGTATGCCACTATCCACTTGCCGCTCTTCTTGAAGTCGAGCAGTGCGTTGCGTATTGCGGCGAGCGAGGCGTACGAGTCTGCCGACAGCATGCCTGCCTCTATGTATATTCCTTTTATTTTGTCGTTGTCCTTAGCCTTGCCTATTGCTTCAAGTACGTCGTCAAGCCCTATCGTGCCAACCGTACCGCCGTTCAGCTCGTCCATGAAGCTGCTTTCGCTGCGTTCGTCAAGCATGCCCGACATGTTGAGCACCATGACGCTGTTTTCGCTGACGTCTTTGGCAGAGCTTCCTGAGGCTATCATGCCCACGATGCACATCGCACCGATGACGCCGGTTAACAGCGTGAATACAATCAGTCCTACGACTGTGGCCGACATGTATTTGAAAAAGTCTTTCATAAGGTATTTGTTTTTTATTGTTTGGCTTTGGAAATTTATATTTATGCAAAGATACTCATTTTATTTTATTTTGTTTGAAAAAACAAGCAAAGTTTTACCGTTTCGTCAAATATTAGTATTTTCGCAGTTATGAAACGAGCTATTGTCATTGGAGCGTCTTCCGGCATAGGACGCGAGGTCAGCAGGCTGCTTGTCGCCGGCGGTTGGCATTTAGGCATCGCCGCACGCCGCGAGGACAAGTTGCTTGAGATAAAGGAACTTGCCCCGTCACGGGTCAAGGTCATGCGTATCGACGTTACCGCCGACGACGCTCCGGCGCGCTTGTTGGCCCTGGTCAGGCAGCTCGGCGGGGTCAGCCTTTTTGTATATTGTGCCGGTATAGGCAAGCAGAATGCCGGGCTTGACGGCGGTGTAGAGTTGTCTACCGTCGCCGTCAACGTGAAGGGCTTTACCGCAATGGTCGACACCATGTTCAACTACATGGCTGGAAATCTAGGCGGCGACATTGCCGTCGTCTCGTCTATTGCCGGCACCAAGGGCCTTGGGGTGGCGCCGTCGTACAGTGCCACGAAGGCTTATCAGAACACTTATATCCAGGCGCTTGAGCAATTGTCTAACATGCGGCGCCTGCACATACGCTTCACAGACATACGCCCGGGCTTCGTCGATACCGATTTGCTGGCTGGCAGCGGCAATTACCCCATGCTTATGGACAAGGCTGATGTGGCGCGTGAGCTGCTGCGGGCTGTCATGTCGCACCGCCACGTGCATGTCATCGACTGGCGTTACCGTATACTGGTCTTTTTTTGGCGGTTGATTCCCGACAGGCTTTGGCGCAAGCTGAACATAAGGAACCGTAAATGAAAGAAAATGCGCAAGGTCCCATTTTGTGTAACCTTGCGCATTTCTTGTCTTATCCAATCCTTTGTCTTGACATTCATCCCCTTGTCACCGAGAACGACTGGCGGTGGAATATGAATATCGGTATTATGCAGCCTACCACCATTCCGAACATTACGAGAATAGTGAGCGAGGCGTTCGAGAAGAAGCGTGATACGTATTCCATCGTGTATTCGTCGGGCAGGCGCACTATGTTTATCAGGTCGCGTATGGCCTTGTAGGCGAACATGCCCGGAACCATCGGCAGCAGCGAGGGGAACGCGAAGCATTCGGCAGGGCAGTGTATGCGCATGGCGAAGGGCACGGCCAGCAGGCCAATGGCGAAGCCGGCTATGGTTGAGGCCGTCACCTGGTCGAGCATGAGTCCGGTGTTGTGCATGAGGAAGTAGCGTATGCCGTGGCCTATGCACGCCAGCATGGCGCATATGATGAGGGCCTTGCGCGGTGGATTGCTTATTATTGCGAACCCTATGGCTGCCACTGCGGCGAAAAGTCCGTCGGCTATGGCTGCCTGGACAACGTCGGGGCGTGTCACCTTAGTGAACGTCGTCGGGTCGATGCCGAACATGATGACCGTCGCCGACAGTCCTAGGGCTATGCAGATAATCATAAGGCAGGCGTTGGTCAGACGGGCTATGCCGTCGAGCGCATGTCCGTCTATAATGTCCATTACGCCGTTAATCAGCGGTACGCCCGGCACGAGGTAGAGCATCGACGTACCCAGGGTGATGTCTTCCGTGCCGCCGTGGAAGTAGAGGAAGTCGGTTATGCCTATCATGGTAGACACGAAGGCGCAGATTACGAACACAGCCAGGTGGTTGAGTCCGCGCTTGGTGAGCTGCTGGCGTATGAAGAAGCCCACGAATGTGGCAATCCAGACTATTATCATGGACGTAAGGTTGCCGTCGAAAAGGCGGCAGAAGCATGCGTTGGCAAACGACACCAGTACTAGCACGAGCCACGGGCTTTCGCGCTTTTCCTTGACTATCAGCTTGAATATGCGCCACAGCTCGTTTAGCGGCAGCTTGTGGTCGAACGCCTTCCACGACAGTGCCGACAGCTTCATGTTGGCCTTGAAGTTTATGCCCATCGACGGGGTCTTCTTTATGTACGTGTACGAGTGGTTGTGCTCCACGTCGAGCAGCGTTATGCTTAGTGTCTTTGGAAATACCAGCAGGTTGATGTGGTAGCCGAAAGAGCGTGCCATGCGTACTGTGTTAAGTTGTATGCGCGATGTCTGTGCGCCTACGGCCATCATCGTGGCTGCGTATTCGGCGAGGAATATTGCCGTTTCTTTCAGTTTGTTGTGGATTTTGTTTTCTTCTTGTTGCATTACTTTGTACGTCATCGTTTGCGTAAGTTTGGATTGTTTGCCTGAGAACGGTTGCAAAATTACATGTTTTCGTAAAAAACAGGGAATGATATGAATGATTATTTTCCGTTAATCGGATTTTTCTCCCTTCAAGGCTGTTTTACCGGGACTTGGTTGTATTTTCGCGGCAAATAGCGTGCGTTGGCATTCTGTAATGTCTTTTGCGTTTTTGCTTACATTCTGGTTTTTGTTGACGCACTGGGAGCGCGTTCTTTTCAGAATATTTATCGTTTGGCCGGAATTTATTGTGAAAATGTGTGCAAACGTATCTTGCTTGTTACAAGGTTGATACAGCTGTCGGTACGGTTTTGTGCATGTTACATGTGTGAAGTCTTACGCAAAAGAGTGCCTTTTGAGTTGTCATTTGCCGTATATTGTGTTCTTATTGGTCGTGTCTTATAACGTAAAAACGCCCCTTTGCGTCTGCAAAAGGGCGTTTTTTATGTCTTTTCGTGCTGATTTGGAGATAAGTAACCGTATCTTCTTATTGTTTTTCAGCTTGTCGTTTTTCTATTTGTGGAATATTTGGTGGAGATTTAAATATGTCAAAATGTAAGATTTCTGCTTGTATCAAGTTGCAGAATGAATTTCAGATGACTTCGTCCATTATTACGTCATAGTTGTCTGAAGGTATGTCTTCCAGCTTTTGGAAGCCGAAGCATACGCCTATTTTGTAGGCGTTGACGGCTTTAGGCAGGAAGCGGTCGTAATACCCTTTGCCGCGTCCCAGGCGGTGACCCGATTTGTCGAAGCCCATTCCTGGAACTATGGCGACGTCGATGCCGGCGTAGTCGGTGAACAGCTTCCCCGTAGGCTCCATTATTCCGTAAAAGCCTTCAGCCAAGTCTTCGGGCTTTTCGTAGAGGCGTATCTCCATGTTCTCGCCGTCGATTACCTTTGGCAGCAATACCGTTTTGCCCTGTGCTGCCAGCAGGTTGATGGCGTCGTGGGTGAAAACTTCGTCGGGTAGGGAGTAGTACATCAGTATTGTCTTTGCGCCGTTCACTGCCTGATGCGCCAGCAGTTCGGATATTATCGGGCGCGACATTTCCACAAGCTCTTCGTCAGTGAACTGCTTTTTGAGCCCGCGTATCTGTTTCCTTATCGAGCGTTTGTCGTTTGTCATGATTGTGCGGCTAAAGTTAATCCGGGCAATTGCTGTTTTGCGTGTATCCCTATCTGTTAAACCTGTTTCATTTTATCATGATGTCGTTCTTCCCAATCCTTGTATCAGCGCAACTATTATTCGTTGTGGCATTTTTCTTATTGCTTAATGATGGCTGCCATGTGCTTGTTTTTTGGCTTTCTTTACGGGTCGTTTAGGGAAAGCCTCGTTGCGCTTGAACACATCAAGGGCTGTCTTGACAACGTTGTCGTCGAGGTTGAGGTATTCAATCCAATCTTCCTCGTCCATTATGTTGTAAATTATCCTGCTGTTGATGTACAGCTTAAGCATGTCGTATGACTTCTTAATCAGCAGGTTGCGGCGTTTCAGACCGTTCTTGTCGGCGTAAATGGCAAACTTGTCTACCGTGTTCTGGTTGTCAAGATAGTCGGCAAGGTCGTACATATTTTCGAAGCTGCTGAGTTTCGGGCGGTTGTTGTCCGTGTAGACGAATGCAAACTGCAATATAAGTCCGCGCATTGCTGCTTCCTTGAAATATGAAGTCATGCCGAGCGTATCTTCGGGTACGAAGATGTCTGGAGTGATTCCTCCACCTCCGTAGACGGTGCGCCCTAAGCCTGTATGGTAAGCCGGGCCTGTATGCTTGATGCTGTCTTGCGAGAAGAATTCGCCGTGCTGGTATCTCGCAAGCAAGTCTTCCTCATAGTCGGCGTTGTCGCCTGCCGTGTAAGGCTTCTGTATGCAACGGCCCGACGGGGTGTAGTAGCGTGCAATGGTAAGGCGTATCATAGAACCGTCGGTAAACTCTATCTGGTTCTGTACCAGACCCTTGCCGAACGAGCGGCGGCCGATGATGGTTCCGCGGTCGTTGTCCTGTATGGCGCCTGCGAAGATTTCCGAGGCTGATGCCGAGCCTTCGTTGATGAGTACGACGAGAGGTATGCGCTGGTAGCTGCCTCGTCCGTCGCTCAAATAGTCCTGACGGGGTGATTTCCGCCCTTCGGTGTAGACTATCAGCTTGTTCTTGGGCAGGAACTCGTTGGCTATCTGCACTGCCGGCTTGAGGTAGCCGCCGGTGTTGTCGCGCAGGTCGACTACCAGGTTGCTGAATCCTTCCTGCGAGAGTTTTGCAAGGGCGATGAGCATTTCGGGATAAGTGTTTTCTCCGAAATTCTTTATCTTGATATAGCCTGTGTTCTCGTCGAGCATGTATGCGGCGACTATGCTCTTCTGTGGAATGTCGCCACGTGTTATGGTGTAGTTCTTTACTTTCTTCTCGCCGTATCTTATAACGCCTATTTTCACCTTCGTGTCCTTAGGCCCTTTAAGCCGCTTCATGGCTTCGCTGTTGGTCACCACCTTGCCGACAAACGGCTTGCCGTCAACGCTTACGATCTTGTCGCCGGCGCGTATGCCAACTTGGTCGGCCGGACCGTTCTTGACAACTCCCTGTATACGTATGGTGTCTTCACGTATTATGAACTCGATGCCTACTCCCGAGAACGAGCCTTTAAGGTCGTCGGTAGTCTGCTGCATCTCTTTCGCACTGAAGTATACGGAGTGTGGATCAAGGTCTGATAATATTTGTGGTATTGCCATGTCGACAAGGGAGTCTATGTTAACCTTGTCGACATACTGGTCGTCGATGATGTGCAGCAGGTTGTTTATCCTGTTGCTGCCTGAATTGATGATGTTTAGCCTGTTGCCTGAGAAATGGTTGGCATAGAATGTACCGACGACGATTCCTATAACGACGCAAAGTGCCATCAGCAATGGCATCAGACGGTTTGACTTATTTGGCCTCATATTCGTCAGGATTAATGTAAACTACTTCGATGTTTGCTTTTTTTAGGAGGTTTATTCCGTCTTCCAGACGGTATTTTTCGCCGTAGACGACCCGCTTTATTCCTGCTTGTATTATTAGCTTGGAACATTCAATGCATGGCGATGCTGTCACGTAGAGTGTCGAACCGTCACTGTTGTTGGAACTTCTTGCCAGTTTTGTAATGGCGTTGGCTTCGGCGTGCAACACGTATGGGTGGGTTATGTTGTTTTCGTCCTCGCATACGTTTTCAAATCCGCTGGGTGTACCGTTGTATCCGTCGCTTATTATCATTTTGTCTTTGACAACCAATGCTCCGACCTTACGTCGCTTACAATAGCTGTTTTCTGCCCAGATGCGGGCCATGCGCAAGTAGCGCAGGTCAAGTAGCAGCTGTTTATCCTCTTTTGCGGTCATAATTTAATTTCGTAGTTAAAGACAAATACCAGGATAGTTTACTTTTTTGCCGTTTTGCTTTTTACACGTTTTATTCCGTTGCGCTTTAGCAGGGCGTCTATTGTAGGCTCGCTGCCTTTGAATCGTTTGTATAGCGTCATCGGGTGTTCGGTGCCTCCTTTTGACAATATGTTGTCACGGAAGTTCTGTGCTGTCTTGGTGTCGAAAATTCCGTGTTTCTTGAATACGCTGAACGCGTCGGCATCGAGTACTTCAGCCCATTTATAGCTGTAATAGCCGGCCGCATAACCTCCTGCCATTATGTGGCTGAATTGTACTGTCATGCATGTGTCAGGCAGTTGTTCAGTCACCATGGCCTTTTCCCATGCTTTCTTCTCGAACGGAATTATATCTTCGTCGAACTGTTCTTTCTTAGTATAGTATGCCATGTCGAGAAGTCCGAAACTTACCTGGCGCAGGCATGCGTATGCCGCCATGAAGTTGCGGCTCTTGACAATACGCTCTATCAGTTCGTCGGGCAAGGGCTCGCCTGTCTGGTAATGGAATGCAAACGTGCGCAGGAATTCTTTTTCTACTGCGAAGTTCTCCATGAACTGTGACGGCAGTTCGACGAAGTCCCACCAAACGTTTGTGCCTGAAAGGCTTTCAAAACGTGTATTGGCAAACATTCCGTGAAGGGAGTGTCCGAATTCGTGCAGGAATGTTTCAACTTCACCAAGTGTCAGGAGTGCCGGCTTTTCTTCTGTCGGCTTTGTGAGATTCATCACAACGCTGACGTGTGGACGCACATTGTTGCCTTTACGGTCAATCCATTGTCCCTGGAACTGAGTCATCCATGCACCGCCCTGCTTGCCTTTCCTCGGGAAGAAGTCGGCGTAGAATACGGCGAGGTATGAACCGTCCTTGTCGAACACTTCGTATGCCTTAACGTCAGGGTGGTAAACCTGGATGTCTTTGTTCTCCTTGAAAGTTATTCCGTACAACTTGTTGGCAAGTCCGAACACGCCCTTTATGACGTTTGACAGTTCGAAATATGGTCTCAACATCTCTGAATCGATGTTGAATTTCTTCAGCTGCAGCTTGTGTGAATAATAACTGAAGTCCCAAGGCTCGACCTTGAAGTCTTTGCCTTCAAGTTTCTTTGCAAGTTTGTCTATGTCGTTTATCTCCTTGACGGCAGTAGGCTTGTAGGCTTCAATAAGGTCGTCAAGCAGTTTGTAAACGTTGCGCGAGTTGCTAGCCATTCTGTGCTTCAATACATATTCGGCGTAAGTCTTATAGCCTAAAAGTTGGGCTATTTCCCTTCTCAGATTGACAAGGCGTTTGCATATTTCGATGTTGTTCTCTTTGTTGTCGTGCGTGCAGACCGTGTTGCGTGCCATGTACATTTGCTTGCGCAGCTCGCGGTTGGTGGCGTATGTCATGAACGGACTGTAGCTCGGATAGTCGAGGGTGAATATCCAACCGTCGACGCCTTTTTCTTTGGCTGCCATTGCAGCCGCTTCGCGTGCTGTGTCAGGCAGACCTTCGAGTTGTGCCTCGTCAGTGATGTGCAGGGTGTATGCCTTGTTCTCTTTCAACAGGTTTTGCGAGAATTGGAGTGACAACATCCCGGCTTCTTCCGTAAGTTTACGGAGTTTTTCCTTTCCTTCGTCGTCGAGTAGGGCACCGCTTCGTACAAAACCGTCGTAGCAGTTGTCCAGGAGCTTTTTCTCTTCGTTGGTGAGTTTCCTGTGATGTGTGTGTACGGCCTTGATGCGGTTGAAGAGTTGCTTGTTCAGTCTCACGTCGTTAGCGTGTTTTGTCAATATCGGCTGCATTTTCTGCGCTAAGGCGTCCAACTCGTCGTTAGTTTCCGCACTTAAGAGGTTGGAGAATACAGTCGATACTCGTGACAGCAGGTCGTAATACCCGTCTTTGTCTTCGTCGACATTTATAATCGTGTTGTCGAAAGTCGGTTTGTCCTGGTTGTTTATCGTTTTTGCAATTTGCTCGTCGTCACGGCGTATTCCTTCCATGAAGGCTTCTTCGAAGTCTTCCAGTTTTATTTTATCGAAAGGAACAGTATCGTGAATGGTATTGTATGGCTCAAAAAAAGGATTTTTACGTATTCCTTCTGTCATATTTTCATTCATACTAACGTTTATCTGAAATTTTGATTACAAAGATAGTAATTATATTTGTTGTATGTTAATCGGTAAAATGATTTTAACTAATATTTACCGCTTTAACTTCTTATGATTCTTTCTAGCGCAGATATGTATATTTCACCGCGTCTTAGTGATATTATTCCTTCTGCATCCATTGCGTTCAGTTCTCTTGAAATGTTTAGCCGGCTTTCGCTTAACTCGTCACTTAGCCTTTCCATTTTGATATGTACTGTCTTTTCGCCTGCCGGCCTCAGACAACGCTTCTCGATGAATCTGGCGATTTTATGCCGTATGTCTTTAGGTTGGGTGCGCCATGGAAAGCGTGTAAGCCGTTGGGATTTCGTACAGATGATGTTCAGCATGTTCAGCCTGAATATTTCATATTTCTCGGCTAGTTCAAGAGTTTCCATTTTTCCGAGACTTATAAACATACAGTCTGTCTTGGTCTTGAATGTACGTGAATAGCGCTGCGTCAGTCCGAATATTCGTTCCGGTTGGAGAATCTCTGGGGCAGAGAATGTTTCAGTTATGGAATAACCATGGTCGTCTGCGTATCCGATGGCATAGATTGAGCCTTTCACTAAGAAAAACAACTTGTCACAAACTTCATTTTCGTTTACTACAACTTTACCTTTTGCATAAGACAAATTGCAGAATTTTGTTGATGTTACGACCTCTTCAAGGTCGTTTCTGCTCATACCTTGAAATAATGGAAGTTCGAGCAGGCGCTCGTGAAGTTTGGTACTAGGCATGAATTATGAAGTTGAATGTATATAGTGAATCGTTTTTTATGGCATGTTGTCTGTTTGTGCGTATCTTTTGCTTTTATTCCGCAATTTTGTCCCTTAGCGATGGCGAGTACCATACGGCGTTGTTACCGTTTTCGTCCGAATAAATAAAATAAGCCATTAGGCTTTTGTTTTTAGCAAGTATTGCTTTAGCCTTGTCAAGCCCCATAACCATGAAAGCTGTGGCGTAAGCGTCTGCCGAAGCGCAGTTGTCAGTCAGAACTGTGGCTGACAGGATATTATGTTGCACTGGATAGCCCGTTCTTGGATCTATGGTATGGGCGTATTTCTTCCCGTTCTTATAATAATAGTTGCGGTAGTTGCCGCTTGTTGCCATTGCCTTGTTGGTTACGTTAAGCACAGTTTGCAACTGTTGGTTTGTATTCAGTGTGTCGTCAATAGGTTTGGTTACTCCGATTTTCCACGGAATACGTTTGTCGTTAATGCCGCTTGTTACGATTTCACCACCTATCTCAACCATGAAATTGTCTATCCCTTTAGAACGCAGGAGATTGGCAACGACATCGCATGCGTATCCTTTTGCTATTGCACTGCAATCGAGCATTATGCGTGGGTCGTCTTTTTTCACATAACCGTCGTTGAACGATGTCTTTTTGTAACCGATGAACTGTCGTAAACTGTCGATTGTCTCTTTGCCCGGCATGACATCGTTCTTGAATCCGAACCCCCATGCGTTCACTAAAGGAGCCACTGTTATGTCAAAGGCACCATCTGTTTCTTCTGATATTTTCTCCGCTAGTGTGAATACGTCAGTGAACATTTGGTCAGCCTTAACGTTTTCGTTACGGTTGATTTTCGATATTATTGATTCCTTGTTGAAAGGCGACAGTGAATTGTCTACTTTCACAAGTTCGGCTTCGATTTCTTTTTTCAGGTTATTGTCATTTTGGTATGTGATGTTGTAAACAGTACCGAATACAAACCCCGTATCTTTTTGATAAGGTGTCGAGCGTTGTTGCCTGACGATGGCAATCGTGCCGATAATCAGAAACAGCAGGAATGCTAATTGCCATAGTAGTTTCTTATTGCCCTTCATTGTTTATTATTTTAATGACAAGTTGAGAAATAGCGTAACTGGAAAAGTAGGGTAGCCATGCACTATTTTTTAGTGCATTTGTCAAATGTCGATGGTAACATTGAATGTTCCGCCGATGTTGCTGCTCCCGGACTTGCCGTATCCTGGAACGTACCATGAATTGCCAAGTGCACCGTCATCGTATGATAGTCTGCTTCTGTATCTTACACTCCAGCCCAAATGTACTGGTCCCCACATTTTTGCATCCACACCGATTACAGCTTCGAACCATTGGTAAGAGCATTTTACGTCTTGTGCGTTGTAGGGTGCAGTGTCACCCCATACAGGATCAGTCACGCCCGGGTGTGACAAGTCATATTTAAATGAAGTAAAAGCATATCTTACACCAGCGAACAGCCGGTAAATGTCGTGCTTGTTTTTTAGGAGGTTGAAGTCAACGCCGATTCTTGCGTATGGTGCGCTCGTCTTGTATGATATTTGAGTTAGGTCGTTTTCATGGTCGGCTTTGCCCAAACCTAATTCAAATATTGGGAAATATTTGTCTTTCAGGTTTATGCGCAGCGCGGCCTCGTATTGCCCGTAATCCCCTAACAGCATTTGTGCAGGTCCCGCAATGTCTACTGACACGGCGAAGCCTTTGAATAAAGGTACGGTGTCAGTCTTAACCTCTGTACCGCCTTTTGCGTTTGCTGCCGTGGATAGTAGCAAGAGCAAACTAATTGCGATGCTTGAAATATATGTAAATATGTTTTTTTGAGGTGTCATAACTTACATCGGGATTTATTATTACTACCGAGTCGATAGCGTTATTTGTCGTGTTTATTGCCGTTATGGTGTGAAAATATAGAGGCGAACAGTCGACAGACTCAAAATGAGGACGGTCTTCTTTCGTTACAGTTATTGTATCAAAAGTGCAGACTCCCGTAAGCGTGTCTTTTGTTTCGAAATAGAAAACATCTTGTGGGTGCGAATAGCTTATGGGCAGGGAGAATTCAGTTGTTTTTACGTTCTTGTTGATAAGTATCGAGTCGGAACCGTCTGTGCGGTTGGTCGAAATGGTCAACGTGTCGGCAAGTGTGTCTGCTTTGCCTTCCGGAGTCATCAGCTTATATTGCGTGTAAACCAAGCTGTTCAAAGGACAGTCAACCGTTGTGCATGACGCCGTTAATAATAATAGAACAAATAGGAACAACGGCAGATTTGAAAGGAATAATGATTTGGCACGTTTGATTGACAATCTTTTGCCTTGGCATTCCTTGTATTTGTCAGGGTAAACGATATTCTTTCTGACGTTGTTTGCATGTGTTCTTTTTATCATTTCTTATATGATTTTCCTCGTTTTACTTTGCGTTATGATGTTCTCCGCATCTTATTTCATCTTCGATTTGATAATCATTCCGGTTTAGCGAGTTCCGGCTTATCAGGTCGCCTAGGAATCCGGCAAGGAATAATTGCGTTCCGATCATCATCATTGTTAATGCAATATAGAAGTAGGGTGAATCGGTTACCAAGCGCTGCGGTATGCCGTTGGCGAGTGAGTACAGTTTGTCCACACCTATTATTATTGCCGACACCAAGCCTATGAAAAACATTATAGAGCCGAGGAATCCGAATACGTGCATGGGTTTGCGGCCGAAACTACTGAGGAACCATAATGTTATTAAGTCAAGATAACCGTTGAAGAAGCGGTTGAGGCCGAATTTCGAACTCCCGTATTTGCGCGCTTGGTGGTGTACCACTTTCTCGCCTATTTTGTCAAAGCCTGCGTTTTTAGCAAGGTAAGGTATGTAGCGGTGCATTTCCCCGTAAACTTCTATGTTTTTAACAACATTCTTGCGGTATGATTTAAGACCGCAGTTGAAGTCGTGCAGGTTTTTGATTCCGCTTATTTTGCGTGCCGTAGCGTTGAACAGCTTGGTAGGAATGGTCTTTGATAACGGGTCGTAGCGCTTCTGCTTGTAACCTGACACAAGGTCGTATCCGTCTTCCATTATCATCCTGTAAAGTTCCGGTATTTCGTCGGGAGAGTCCTGCAAGTCTGCGTCCATGGTTATGACGACATCTCCTTGAGCCTCCTTGAAACCGCAATATAGGGCAGGACTTTTCCCGTAATTGCGGCGGAACTTAATTCCCTTTACGCATTCGTGATTGATGCTAAGGTCTTGAATTACGTTCCATGAACGGTCGGTCGAGCCGTCATTGATGAATATCACTTCGTAACTGAAGTTGTTTTCTTTCATCACACGCTCTATCCAGGCGTAAAGCTCGGGCAGCGATTCTTCTTCGTTATATAATGGAATTACTACGGATATGTCCATTTTTATTTTCTTGGTTTTGGTTTATTTGTTTGTATGGTATTGCGTACTAAAATCTTCTTTTATATCTTGACTTTAGCATTGCTGCTATCGGCAGGCTTAACACAAAGCCTAAAATAATGTTTGTTGACAGAAATTGCAGCGCTATATCAATCGGACGCAGTGAAGCGATGTTGTCCATTGCCAACTTCATTTCATCGGGTCTTACACCATAAACCTTAAGCATTTCTGCGAATTCTTTTGTCTGTGTTATGGCTTCGTATTGTGAAATCAGAAAACCCTGGTCGATGAACTGGAAATAGATGAATTGTGCTGCGGCCATTAAAAGTGCAGCGTAAAAATAGGTCAACATGCTGTAAAGTAAAGCCCTTCTGAATGAGATTATGCCGTCAAGCACATTATCCCTGAACTTTCGTAGTCTTAGTGCGGCAAGAACCAAGGAAAATGTTCCGACGACTAATGACACAAACCCGAATACAGGATTGTAAAACTCGCCGATGAAGAACGCAAAACTTAATATCCACAGACCTCCAACAATGGCTCCGTCTATGCGGGCGAAAGCCTTTAGTTGTTCGTATTCTTCGCGTGTTGCCATATTCTCCTTGTCAAATATGTGTTAGTTTAATGTCATCATGCCAATGCCTGGCCCCGCCTGAATGGCTGCAAAATTACTTATTTTTCACCATATACAGTGGCGGTGTCGTGTTTTTTTTATTTTTTTATAGTAAGTTTTAGTTGTCAAATTTCAAGCTCTACAGGGCAATGGTCCGAGCCGAATATTTCGTTGTGTATGTTTGCCGACTTTATGTCGCCGGCAATCCTGTTTGATACGACAAAATAGTCGATGCGCCACCCTGCATTCTTTTCGCGTGCGCGGAACCTGTACGACCACCAAGAATATGCACCTTCTTCGTCAGGATGGAGGCTGCGGAATGTGTCAGTGAATCCGGCAGACAGTAATTGTGTGAATTTTTCACGTTCCTCGTCGGTAAAGCCTGCGTTCTTGCGGTTTGTCTTTGGATTTTTCAGGTCTATTTCCTTGTGTGCCACGTTCATGTCTCCACAGGCTATTACGGGCTTTTTTGAGTCCAACCGCAATAGGTATTCACGGAAGGCGTCGTCCCAGGTCATTCGGTAATCAAGCCTTTTCAGTCCGTCCTGTGAGTTTGGCGTGTATACGTTGACGAGATAGAAATCTGGCATTTCAAGTGTTATTACACGCCCTTCATGGTCGTGTTCGTCTATCCCTAATCCGTAGCTTACTTCCAAAGGCTCGTGTTTGGTGAAGATAGCCGTTCCAGAATAACCTTTTTTCTCTGCGTAATTCCAATATGAGGCATATCCGTCGAATGCCAGGTCTAACTGTCCTTGTTGCATTTTGGTTTCTTGAAGACAGAAAAAGTCGGCATCCAATTGTTTGAATGAATCACTGAATCCTTTTCCTTCACAAGCCCGCAGGCCGTTGACATTCCATGAGATGAGTTTCATTACTGTATGTTTTATAATTAAGACTCACCCCAACTCTCACAATGGTAAGGGTTGGGGTGTGTATCTGTATTATGTTGCTTATTTAGAATTTTGCCATTTTAATTGCGTCTATAGCGCATTCGTCGCCTTTGTTGCCAAGCCTGCCTCCGCTCCGGTCTTTTGCCTGTTGCAGGTCGTTCGTTGTCAGCAGGCCGTAAATCACTGGTATTTCGCTTTTAGCGTTGAGCCGTGCTATTCCGTAGGTCACGCCCTGGCAGATGTAGTCGAAGTGTGGGGTTTCGCCGCGTATTACGCTTCCTAGTATTATTATGGCGTCGTATCCGCCGTTGAGCGTCATCTGGTGTGCCCCGTATATTAGTTCGAAGCTGCCCGGTACTGTTTTTACGTGGATGTTTTCTGGAAGTGCACCGTGTTTCTCAAGTGTCTTCACTGCTCCTTCAAGTAACGCACCAGTTATTTCCGGATTCCACTCTGCTACAACAATGCCGAAGCACATGTTGCTCGCGTCGGGTATTTTTTCCGGGTCGTAGTCTGACAGGTTGTGTAGTGATGTCGCCATTATTTAACAGAAACTCGTTCGATGTACTTGTCAATTTGTCCGTAAACGGCAGAGTTGACATATTTTTTCTTTATGTCCTGGTATATTTTCAGGGCCTCGTCTTTCTTGCCCTGGCTTTCTAGAATTTCACCAGCCTGTATCAGGAATGTGGGCGAGATGCTGTTGTTGATGTTGTCAGCAGCCTCCTTGTCGGCCATGCTTGCCGCCTTTTTCAGGCAGTCTACGGCTTTGTCGTATTGCTTAACATGTGCATACGCGTTACCGAGTGCGGCGGTTGCAGCAGGGCTAACCATCTCGTCGTCGGCAGGAGAATATTCCTCAAGATATTTTATTGCGTCTTCCCATTTGTCAAGATTTGCATAGCAAAGTCCGGCATAGAGGTTTGCCAGATTTCCGGCATCCGTATTTCCATAATCTGATACAATGCCTAAAAACCCTTTGTAGCCTACGCTATCACCTTTCAGCGCGATTTCGAATTGCTGGTTGGCGAAATAGTCCTGTCCTTTTGCCAAAGCTGTGCTGGCTTCCTGCTCTCTCGGTCCAGACACGTATGTCTTATAACCGATTACACCTCCGATGACGAGGATTATTAAAACGATAACGATAGCGATGGTCTTTTTATGTTTCAAGAAGACCGCCTCTTTCTGACTGAGGGCATCCTCCATTGTGCCCTTCTGTTCCTTAAGATTTGCCATTTATGTTTATTGATTTTAAATTTACAAATTGATAAAGCGTGGCAAAATTACAGATTTTATCCTGAATATTGAAATTTATCATCGACTTTTTTGCTTTTTATTTTCAAACAGACTAACTTTGCACTGAATTTGAGCGACGCTACGGATGTTTTTGGATAAATTATCTATACTGAATTATAAGAATATCGCCGAGGCGCAATTGACTTTTTCGCCGAAGCTTAATTGCTTCATCGGGCATAACGGCGAGGGCAAGACAAACTTGCTTGACTCTGTTTATTATCTGTCGTTTTGCCGCAGTTCCTGTTCCGTTCCGGATTCGCAGGTTATGCGGCACGATAGTGATTTCTTCATGCTCGACGGCCGTTATATTAGCGACAGCGGCGAAGACGAGCTTGTTACGTGTGGAATGAAACGTGGCTCGAAAAAACATTTCAAGCGTAACAAGAAAGAATACAAAAAGTTGTCGTCGCATATCGGTTTTATTCCGTTGATATTCGTTTCCCCGTCCGATACAGTTTTGATTGATGGCGTGAGCGAAGAGCGCCGGCGTCTTATGGATGTGGTGATTTCACAATGCGACAGTGCTTACCTTGATGCGTTAAACCGATACAACAAGGCTTTGCAGCAGAGGAATTCCATGTTGAGGGCTGAAGCTGAACCTGATACAGAACTTATGGAGTTGTGGGAAGAACAGATGGCTGCTGCTGGCGAGGAGGTTTATCGAAAACGTGATGATTTTGTTAACAAGTTGGTACCAATATTCCAGCATTTTTACAATGGCATATCACGTGACAGAGAACAAGTTTCGTTGCGTTATGTATCTCATTGCCAGCGTGGCCCATTGCTTGATGTTATCCGGCGCGACCGCCATAAGGACCGTGCCGTGGGATATTCGTTGCATGGCATTCATCGTGACGACCTGGAAATGCTTATAGGTGATTATCCTATAAGGCGTGAGGGCAGCCAGGGGCAAAACAAGACCTTTGTCGTTTCACTTAAGTTGGCACAGTTTGAATTTCTTAAAAGTATCAGGGCTGACGTTCGTCCGATATTGTTGCTCGACGATATTTTTGACAAACTTGATGCCAACAGGGTTGAACAGATTGTGAGGATTGTTGGTGGCGATGGCTTTGGTCAGATATTCTTGACTGATACAAACAGGGAACATCTTGACCGCATACTAAGCGGCAGTTCCCTTGATTATAAGTTGTTTTATGTTGAGAACGGTGAAATAACGCTGAAGGAGGACAGGGATGTTTAGGCGCGACGTACAGATTTTGGCCGACATTCTAGCGCAATGCTTAAGGCATGACGGGTTGGAGACGCCTTTACAGCAGCGGAGGCTTATTGATTCCTGGGGCAAGGTGGCAGGCCGTGCCGTCGAGAGATATACAGGGGAAAAATTTATAAGGAATCAGACTCTTTTCGTGAAAATACTTAATCCAGCTTTGCGTGCGGATTTGTCGATGATGCGCGAGCGGTTGGTGAAAAACCTTAATGTTGAGGCCGGCGCAAGCATAATAAGCGATATAAAGTTTTATTGACCGGTGGTTGGGTTGTTCGTTTAACTTGTCTTGATGCTCCTGCTTTAGCGGACATTAGGAGCTGTTTGTTTAGCTAGTCCTCTTTGTTCATTCTTTTGTTCGAGCTTTCACGTATTTCAAACGTCATGGGCACAACTTCCTTATATATTTTTTTGTCTCCGTTGATGTTTCTCATCAACAGTTCGCATACACGTTCGCCCGTCAAGTGTGCCTGGTCCATTATGGCTGAAAGTTTAGGCGTGACGAAAACCGACGTGTTTGTTTCTGTAAATCCTATTATTGCTACATCTTGCGGTATGCGCAGTCCGAGCGACTTTATTGCGTCGAAGGCGGCATAGGTTATAATGTCGTTGAAGGCGAGTATGGCATCGGGGCGGTCGTCGCGTTGCAGCATCTTTATTGTTGTTTCCCTGGCATAATCGAAGTCAATGTTGCCGTTTACGATTATTGAACGGTCAATTTCCATTTTGCGTTCACGCAAGGCCTCAAGGTAGCCGTGCTTGCGGCGTTTCATCATGTCAAGATGCTGTGGCCCGCCTATGAATGCAATACGGCGGCTGCCCGTATCTATAAGGTGGAGCGTGGCCTCTTTGGCGGCTTCGTCACCATTGGAGACAACAGATGAAAACATTTCGGGCAAACATGTGCGTGCAAAAAATACGAGCGGTATGCCCATGTCGTTTATCTCGACAAAGTGCGAATAGTCAACGGTGTCTTGGGCAAGGCAGGCTATTATGCCGACAACATACATGTTGACAAAATTGTCAATGGTCTTTTCTTCCCGTAAATGGTCTTCGTGGCTGTTGGCGGCTATTACAGCGTAGCCGGATTTCGTTGCATAGTCCTCAATCCCGTCTAGTACGGCAGCATAATAATGTGTGACAAGGTTAGGTACGACAACGCCAATCACTTTCGGGGTTTTCCTTTTCAGGCTTTGTGCAAAAGGGTTGGGTCTGTAATTCAGTTTTTTAGCTAAAGCCTGTATCTTTATTCTCATTTCTTCACCCACTTCATGGCTGTCCCTGAGCGCCCGTGATACGGTCGCTATACTAACACCTAACTGTTCGGCTATCTCTTTTAGTGATGTCCTGCGTTGTCCCATAAAGTTGTATGCTGAAGGTTTTTATTACTAGTCGTTTTATCTATATTTGCCTTATATGCGGGGGTTCCCGGCGCTTTACAGTCTGGTTGTTTAATGCAAAGATAATAAAAACAAGATAATACGCAAACGTTTGCGTAACTTTTTATGCTGTTACATCTGAATTTTACCTTGTTTGGTATTGCGGCTTGTCCAATAATGGAGGTGTCAGGCAAAATTATGTTTTTATTGAACCGCACGTGCCTGTTTTAGAAATATCTATAGTTGGCCAAACTTTTACTTAACGTATGTGGTTGGTTCCCAGATGTTTACTGAAAGATAACCTTTTGCCCTGCAATAGGTGGCCTTTAATAAGGCAAAATGCGGCGTTTCGCAATGCAAAATGCCGCATTTTGGAAAATGGTTGTTCATGATTGTGTTACGGATTTGTTGTCTGCCAATTCCCGGCAGGCATTATTGCCTTGTCTACATTGGTAGCAGCTCGTCGCCTTCGAGGTCGCACGAAGTGAATCCCATTTCGGCGGCTTTGGCCTTGTCGAATGCGAAGTATGTGGCCCTGCCTTCAACGCATGTTTCGCCCTTCGAGTTCTCAATCCTTACGTCAATGGTCACGAGGTTGCGGCGTTGTTCCACAATGTGCCCCCTTACTGTTATCTGCGGTTCGGTGGTCATTACCGGCTTTCTGTATTTCAGCTCCAGTTTGGTAGTCATGCCGCTGGTTTGAAGCTTTCTGAATACAACCCAGCCGGCAGTCTCGTCGATTATTGTCGCCAGTATGCCTCCGTGCATCGTGTCCACCCACCCTTGGTATTGTGTCTGCGGGTGCCAGAAACTTATTATTTCATCTCTGTTCTCGTAGAATTCCATGTGTATGCCTATTGGGTTGTCGGGACTGCAACCGAAGCAGTTGTAGCCGTCTTTCTGCATCCATGGATTTTTTATTTTCCTCATAGTATCTTATTATTTTATAGTTAATTTATCTGCATGTTTCATGCTTGCCGCGACGTGTCAGAAGGTGAGGCGGATCATTATCCTGACACCGTTTTTCGTGGCAGTGGGCAAATTGTTGTAGTTAAGCCTGTGTATGTATTCTACGTGGAGCAGCTTGAATATGTTGTGTATTCCAGCTACGAGTTCTATATACGGACGCTTGGGGTCCATAATGTACGAGCCTTCCGGGAATTGCATCAGCACCGGGTCGCCGGCATTGCGCTCCAGTGTGGGATTGTTCTTGTCGGTCAGCGTGCCCCACAGGCATCTTATTCCGAGCCATTCGCGCCATTTTAGTTTTTTTATGAGCGGTATGCGGTTGAATAACTTGCCGTTCAAGTCCCACGACACGTCAAGGCTGGCGTACCTGTCGTTAAGGAACTCCATGTTGTTTATGAGGTTGAACGTCTCGTCTTCGACGATGTATGACAGGTTGGCGGCCGGCATTATGAGCAGCGGGAACGGTACTTTGTTCCATTGCACTCCGCCTTTTACTGATACGTCGAGCTTGCCCCAGCTGTTAAGCCAGAAGCGTTTGTATATGCTTGCCTCGGTCAGGTTGTAGTCGTAGTCGCCGCCAAGCACGCCCTTTACCCCGACCGTATGGCTTATTGTGAATACGGGCGGATCGAAGTTGACGCGCAGCCTGCGCTGTTTGGTGTTCACGTAAGTTTCGCCCGGAGAGTATCTCAGTTGGAACGATGCCTCTGTCGTCCGTATTCTGTTCACGCTTGCCCCACCGTTAGCAGCCAAGGGCTTGAAGTATAGCGAGCCGCAGGCTTCGTTCTCTTCAGTTTTCAGTTTGACGGTGGTCTTAAGCCCCCAGTATTGTTCGTATTCAAAAGCGAGTTCCTGGCGGTTGTAGAACATCATCTTGTCAACCTCGGTCCACTTGAACGCAGTGAACACGTTGTCCTTGTCGGTTGGCATGAACTTGTCCGAAGGCGAACATACGTCGTAAGTTGACGTGAACGTAATTGTACGCTTGGGAAACTCCCACGGCATGTATTCTTTCTTGTTGAACGAGTATGTCAACTGTCCTTTGTAGTAGTCCTTGTGGCTTTTCCACCCCCTTGCGTAATATCCTGACAGGAAGAAGTGGGGGGACAGGTTTGCAGTCGTCTGGGCGCTGAGCCTAGTGCGCAGGCCATCTATGAAGTTTGTACTTATCATAGTGTTGATCGGACCTATGTCTACGTAGCTTTTCTTGCCCGTTTCGACAAAGTTCTCGATCAGAGCCTTCAGGCCGAACAATATGTATTTGAACCCTTTGGTATTGGACAGGCCTGTTATGAACGAACTCATGGAGCTTTCGCCGTTAGTCAGGTGGACCATGCGGTTGGTAGCCCAGAAGTCGTCGTCCCTCATCTTCGAGTTGGGATCGTATTTTATTTTAGCCTTGCCTTTAAATTCCCTGTCCGGTATTTTGTTGAAGGCATAGTTGGACATTCTCGTAGTCCTGATGACGATAAACTTTGTCATGAATTTGACAACCGACATCTCAACTATCATGTCGTCGGTCGTCAGTGCCCATTCGCCGTTCGGCAGTTTGGTGTATTCTTGAAGGATACTGAGGTTGTCAGTAAAGTTTACGTCTGTCTTTTTGGGTAATGTCAGCTTGCATTTCTTGACGTGCAGGGTGGTGTCTGTAAGGACCCACAACTCGCCCCTGAACCCGAAGTCCTGCTGGTTGTTGGGCACGAACTGCAAGTGGTAGCACTCGTCGTTGTCCACGTAAAGCGTGTCGACGATGTAGAATCTGTAAAAGTCGATAGCATCTTTACCAATCGGGCTTGTGAACGGATATTGCAGCAGCCTTATCTGGTCGTCGTAGATGTCAACGTCGGTGAAAACGTCTTTTATAACCGTATTCAGTACATCGCCGGTTTGTATGAGGTCGTTTACTCCGGTTGTGTTTTGCCCTAATACTATCGTCTTTTCATTTTTAGGATCTTTACGGAATAAGTTTTGTGTCACGGTCTCGTCCACAGATAATGGCAATATCAGCTTGTTGTTGTATTGGCAAACCTCAATCTGGTTTATGAGCCATTGCTTTTTCTGTGTTTTTTCGTTCTCGAGCTGGGCCGGGCTGATATCGTTTATGGCAAATGTCAGTTTCTGGTATTTGTTGAATTGGTAATAGTCGTGGTTTGACAGGTCTGTGCGCTTCTTGGCAGCAATCACCCTTTTCATCAGTTCAACGGCAGGATTGTTCTTCCTGCTGTATTTTCCGCGTTTTGCTTTTATGGTAACTTCGTTCAGTCTTTTAGTCTCAGACTTTAGGGTTATGCGCATTTCCGACGGGGTGTTAGGCCCGATCAGTATGCTGAGGGTCTTGTAGCCGACCGCACTGAAAGTAAGGTATTCATCGTTGCGGCGTTCTATTGTGAAAAATCCGTTTTTGTCGCAGGCTGTCGATATGTTGCTGTTTTTATATTGCACTCCGGTCTTGGGAATTGTGTCGCCTGTCTCTTCGTCGACAACAACACCCTTAATCGTTTGCGCTGACATTACTTGTGCCAGTGTTAGAAAAAGCAATATAAAAAGTTTTCTCATAAATTGGGCTTTCTTTCGTTTTATAAATTAATTGAATTGCTTGTAGGATTCAATATCTAACAGTTCATCTAGATTGGTTATTATGGTGTCGGGCAGCTTTTCGTCATAATTTTTTTCGGTCCAGCCTTCACCCTTGAACCAAACGGTCCGGCATCCTGCCTTCTTTGCCGGAACTATGTCTTTGTCGAAACTGTCGCCTACAACAATTGTTTCTTCAGGCTTAATTCCAAGTTCTTTTACTCCAAGGGCGAATATCCTGTGGTCTGGTTTGCGTATGCCAACAACGGCAGACTCGATGACGTGGTTGAAGAAAATGTCGAGCCCGAATTCTTTTAGGACGGTGTTTATGTTGCCGTAAAAGTTACTGACAAGCACCATAGGATAATCCTTGCAAAGTACGGAGAGTATGTGTCCGCTGTGCGCAGTTTCGTTTTTTACCATTGTATACACGTCGTCAAGCATGCTTGTGCGTAGCTCCTCAATGGCCTTATCGTTGTATCCTATATGTCCTTCGGCCTTCATGTATCCTAATTCGATTGCCAGTTTGGTGCCAAGTGTGTTGTAGAACGTGTCGCAGGGCTTTATGATGTTTTGCGAACCGAGTGTACGCTCGGCATGCACGTATGCCTCCCTGAACTGCTGTTCGGTCACTGGTACATTGTGTCTTAGATAAGCCTGCCACAATACTTTTCCCCAATGGCGGCCGGCAGTGTCGAGGGTTCCGCCGTAGTCGAAAATAAGTCCTTTAATCATTTTGCAGTTTCGTTTGTTATGGCATCGGTTATTTTTTTACACAAGCTCTCATGCTTTTTATGCATGTAAACGTAAATTATAGTGAATACGATGATTTCAATCATCATGTACACCCACGGACATCCGGCAAGACTTGTCACGTAAAGACATATTGCGCGCATGTTGAAGGTCAGAATGTTAGTATATTTCATCAGTGGACGGCTGCCGTCGAGGAACATGTCGCGCAGTTCCTTGGGCATCAAGGCCACGTCTCCATACTTAGTGTTTATGGTGTCCCGCATTCTCTGAAAAGCCGGCGAACGCCGTTCCTGGCTTTTGCAATAGTTGGCATAGTTATAATAAAACATTTTCACTATCAGAGGGCTTTTGGAGGGTAGACTGTCGAAAATGGCGCGTTGATTGGCGTAAGTGTCGAGTTCACTACCAGCTTTGCCTTTTAAGAAAAACAGGTGAATTTGCCTGTAGTAGTCTGCCAGTGAACTTTGTGGCGAGTGGCACAATATCCCGGCAATAAAAGCCAGCACCCATATCCATACACCCCAGTTGACGTCGGTTCCAGGCATGGGTTGAAACATCATTCTGACACAGAGGGCAAAGTATATGCAGAAAAACCAGATGTCGCCGGCAAATCCGTCAAGGACACGCCCTACGAGAGTATTCTTGTTGGCAATACGGGCCAGTTGGCCGTCTGCCGAGTCGCAAAAATTAGCGAGCATCAGCAGAACCACTCCCAATAAGTTGTGGTAAATGTCTGTGTGTGAGAACATCCATGCGGCCCATACTCCGAAGATGATAGACACGGCGGTAATAGCCGTCGGGTGGATTCCCAGCCGCTTGCCAGCCAAGGCCATTACCAAGCCTATCGGTCGTGTAAAGTACATGTCGATCCACTCTTCAGTGTCTTTTGATTTTATTGATGCGTTGAGTATGTCTTTAAACTTTGTCATTTATTAATTGTTTAACCTTTAATGTGATAGCTTCAGCTGCTTCTTCCCTGCATCTGGCGAAGCTTGGCCAGTCGTTGAAGTCGATTATAGCGAACGAACCGTCTTCACGTACGATGCAGTCTCCTCCGTAAACAGCGACCCCTGCAAGGTTGGCTAGATGTTCGGCGTCGCGTTGCAAATCGCCGACTTGGAAGCTATAATGATTAGGAATACCGTTAATCGCTTCATCACCGAACTTTGAAAACTTTGCGTCGTCTGCATAAAATGTCCTGAAAAAGCCGGTGCCGGCAACTCCGTAGAATTTTACTACGTCTCCCTTTACATGGGCTGTTACGACTATGTCGGTTATCCCCCTACTTGCAAAACGGCGTAGGGCGTTTTCTTTATCAGATTTGCTTGCGGCGAATATCACGTCGTCTTTGCCTTGTGCCGATTCGTCTCCGCGTTTCAGCCAATAGCCTGATTCCCCTGTCTTTGGTGCGGCATGAATGCCGTTATCTCTCATCAGTCGGTCTATTGTGCTTCTTTTGCAGGCTTTAATTCCGTCAGGTGAGTTTATGATTAACCTGCCTTCCGCTTCTTTTTTCTTTAATATTTCGAGTGCTTCGCTGCTTCTTGACATTGTAAGGTAGATATCGGCTTCGGAACTTTTGTCAAGGTCGTTCTCATTTATGCCCGTTACGGTAAACCCTCTTTCTGATAATAAAAGGCCTGTTGCGTCGATTATCGCCCTGTCCTTGTCGACTGAGTTTGGTGAGAAGCGTTCTGCCCTATACACTTTCAGCACTCTTTTCATGTTGTCTTGTTTAAGAAGTTTTCCGCTCTTAATATGTCTGAGGCATGGTCTATGTCGAACGCAGTTCCGATGTCAAATGCTTTAAGATGCATTCCGTTGCGCAGAAGTGCGCGCTGGAAATTCCTCATCCGGCTTTCTCCGTTTGCCACACAGTTTCTCAATATCGTTATGGCATTTGGCGTTAGTCCGTAAATGCCTGCTGAAACAAAATTACATCCACTCTTGTCGTCAAGAAAGCCCGTAATGTCCATATTGTTGTCAGTCTCAACATATAGGGGCTTTTCGTCGTCGATATAGCCGGTTACTGCCATAACTCCGTCAGACGCATTAGTTTCAGTGGCAGTCTTCAGATAGGAAATGTAATTCTTGAATGATTTTTCATTGAATACAGTGTCGACAGTAGTCAGGCAGAAATTGCTACCCTCTAACTTTCCGCTTATTTCAAACAAGCTGTGCATGGAGCTTGGAGTGTCTATTGCGGCAGATTCTATTGACAACTTCCTGCCATTAATTCCGTCGTCTTTAATTTTGTCTAAATGTTCGGCGACTTCGGTCATGCTTTTACGGTATGCAACGATTATGCTTTCTGCTTCATTTTCCGTGAATATACGTATGAGCCTGTCGATTAGAGCTTCTCCATTTATCCTGACTAATGGTTTGGGGACTTTAATCCCTTCCTTGTTTAACCTTGAACCTTCTCCTGCAGCTATTATCGCATACTTCATTGTAGATCTTTTTTATAGGCAGGCAAAAGTAGGTATTATAACCGACAAAATGAAACTTTTTATACTAATTTTGGTTTTTTATATGGTGTTTTATGACAAATTGAACAACAAAGGGAAAAATATGAATAATATTAATTGTTTATTTGTCATGCTTTTTTGTCAATTTACAACAATAAGTTATCTCAGATAATGTGATTTAATAAAAACGCGGTCGGTAAAGCAAGAATTGCTTTTGCCGACCGCGTCACTTTTATGTCTGTGCTTGTTTTATTGCCTATCGTCAAGGAATTTCCTTGCGGCACGCAGTTGGTGGCGCATTATGCTCAGGAATTCCTGGCTTTCTTGCAGAATGTTAAGGTATAACAGGGAAGCCTTAAGATTTGTGTTTTTATCGCGATACATGATGTCAATCACGCGCTTGCGCATAACTGATAGCTCGTCTTTGCATTCGTCTGCAATATTAAGTGTTTCTTGATATAAGTCGTACCTGTTAGTTGAAATCATTTGTTCGGTTTGATTCATCAGCTCGTTTATTTTACGGCGTGAGGCCTCAAATTCGTTGATAAATTCTTTCGGTAGGGGGTTGAAGTTGTTTTCGACATGCTCTTTTATTGGTTCTAGCATACGTTTCAGACAGTATACGAACTGTTGGTTGCAGTTTGCACCCAGGTGGAACCATGTGTTACGTTCAATTGCTATCTGTGCTGGTATACGGCGCATTGCAAGAAGCTCTTTGCGACGGAATTTCTTTAGTTGTGTCTGTTCTTCTTTCAGTGCACTGCTGCAGTGGCGCAATTCTTTACGCTTTTCGTTACTTATGCCATCTATTATCCTGTTAAATTGTTCGAGGGCGAAGTGTGTTACGAAACTTTGTGTGCGTGCGACGTGTTTTGAGAGCAAGTCCCATACGATTTCCTTGTCGCGGGTACGCATCATGAGTTGGAAGACGTCGTCCTTTTTTTCCTCTTTCTGCTTTTTAGCAAATTGACGGTTGCTGCGCCATAATAGGTAAATATCGAGCGCCATGAAAGCAACCATGACTGCTATTCCTCCGAAGTGCATCAATGAACATACAATGGCACAAGTTGCAAAAGCCACGCCGGCAGTGATGAACCATCCGCCAATTACTGATATTACACCGGTAACACGGAATACTGCACTTTCACGGCTCCAAGCACGGTCTGCAAGTGAACTACCCATTGCCACCATGAAGGTAACGTATGTAGTTGAGAGAGGGAGTTTGTAATTTGTTCCGAAGATAATCAGCATTGCGGCAAGTACGAGGTTCACTGCTGCACGCACCTCATCGAACGCTGCTCCGTCTGCCAGGATCGCCTCTTCTTTATTGAATCGTCCGTTAATCCAATTTTGTATTCTTTTAGGCATGTATTTTGCAATATTTTCGCCGGTATCTTGCGTGAAACGTACGATACTGCGTGCAACGCGCGATGAACCGAACATCTCATCTCCTTCATCCTGTCGGCTAAGGTCAACGCTTGTTTTCACAACGTTTTGTGCCTTTTTCGACGTCGTCATAGCAATGATCATAATGATTCCGGCTATCAGCAGGTAGATAAGTGGGCTTTTTGCAGATGACATAAGCGAGGTCATCATGAATGTGTCAAAGTTACCGTTTCCGTTTGCCATGAAGTCCTGCAGTGAGTCGAGACCTGCAAGCGGAACTCCGATGAAGTTTACAAGGTCGTTGCCGGCAAAAGCCATAGCCAATGCAAATGTTCCTGCAAGAACGATTATTTTGAACACATTGACCTTAAGTAAGTATAGTACTTCTGAAAGGATTGTAGATACTACAAAGGCTGCAGCAATCAGCATGCAAGTGTTTTCTCCAATCCACTTTCTTGTGTCTTCGTGAATATATGGAGAATCACCCAGTCCTTTTATGAAAATGAAGTAGGCCAGTGCCGTAAATGCTATACCGCCGAAAATAGCGATAGTATAGCGCATGTGGCTTTTGTAGTTGAAAGTAAAGATTACGCGGGAAATCCATTGCACAATCACTCCAAAGAAAAAGGCGATAGCAACAGAAACGAATATTGCTATTATTACGCTAAGGGCTTTATCGCTGTTAAGAAGGTCGTAGATCGTAAGCGACGGGTCAGCGTGCATCTTTAACATGCCTATTATTAAAGTACCTCCAAGCAACTCGAACACGAGTGATACAGTAGTGGAAGTAGGCATTCCGAGCGTGTTGAAAACATCGAGTATGATTACGTCTGTAACCATAACGGCGAGGAAGATTGTCATTACCTCTTCAAAAGAGTAATTTTCAGGTCTCATGATGCCGTGGCGTGCCACATCCATCATGCCTGCGCTCATAACGGCACCGATTAGAATACCGACAGATGCCACAAAAAGCACAGTGCGAAACTTTGCAACTTTAGCTCCGATTGCTGAATTTAGGAAGTTTACGGCGTCGTTGCTTACTCCTACAAACAAGTCGAACACTGCCAGAAGCAGTAGGAAGGCGACTATTAAAAAATAAATTTCCGTCATAAAAATAAACGTTCTTATTTAAACTGCTTTTGATTTGTGTGCAAAAGTATAAAACATATGTTTCAATGTGTTTAAACAGATATTTCATTTGTGTTACAATTGCTTTAGCGTATGATTACTGAAATTTTCAGGCATTAACCTTTATTATTCTTGCGATTTGAAAAATTTGTTTGGTTACTGTCGCTGTTGGTGTATTCACGGTTCCATCAAAATTTGTCATGAT
This sequence comes from Prevotella sp. CAG:1058, assembly GCA_000433175.1. Taxonomy (GTDB): domain Bacteria; phylum Bacteroidota; class Bacteroidia; order Bacteroidales; family Bacteroidaceae; genus Prevotella. The sequence continues at coordinate 514 of HF986653.1, read as the reverse complement.
TTATCAGCGGGTAGAATTATTAGATAATGAAACTTGTCATGACAAAATAATAATTGTTCAGCATGATTTTTTGTGAAGGTAATATAACTTGAGTTCGACGAACTCAAGTTATATAAAATAATCAGTGGCATTTATTATGTAATAAACCCGTTGGCGTACCTCTTTGTGTTAAATACTTACAGTTTGTTGCATATCGATGACTTTTGTTTACGGTTTTAGCCCGTTCCCGACGGGTTTACGAAAGGCATCCTTTTATAGAGTGAAAGGTTGCCTTTTAAGAGATGAGAGACCGTGTTTTGCGAGCTGAAAGGTCATCATTTGAAACAGTAACTAACGCAAATCCACTCGAAATAATTCCGCCAACGGGTGTAATAAGTATGTTGATTTTTCAAATAAGAGGGGTTAATATTATGGAAAACAATCTTTTGCTTATGATTATGTAATGTTGGGATTTTGAATAAAGATTGAGCCAATTTATATTAACGTGAGTTCGATATAAGAACCTTACGCAATA
>HF986652.1 GCA_000433175.1 Prevotella sp. CAG:1058 | reverse complement strand
TATGCCACTTTACAACGCATTGTTAAACTAGAGCCACTTTATAATAATTATGTATCCATAGGTAATTTTTGTTTGCCTCTAATCTTGCACTGGCAGAAAGATAATATACTTCATTATGGCTGCATATCAAAATAACTAATGTAATAAACATTGAAATACTCGGTTTCACTTATCGATACACTTGTTTGGGGAACAGTGAATTATGCGGTTAATAAGAATTTTTATGATAAAAACATTTTGCGTTCTCTTGTAAAATGAAAGAAAAATTGTACTTTTGTAATTGAAATATAAACATTTTAAATTAAAGAAGATTATGAAGAAGCTGAAAGTTATAACACTTGGACTGTGTGCAGCTTTGGTTTTAAGCTGTAGTACAAAAACAGGAACTGGAGCCTTAATCGGAGCTGGTGCTGGAACTTTTGTTGGAGGTGTAATCGGTAAAATAGCGGGCAACACCGCTGTTGGAGCTGCAGTCGGAGCTGCAGTCGGAGCTGGAACTGGCGCACTTATAGGCAAGCACATGGATAAGGTTAAAGCTGAGACGGAAGCACAATTGTATAATGCCAAGGTTGAAGAAGTCACTGACGCAAACGGCCTGAAAGCCGTAAAGGTTACATTCGACTCTGGCATATTATTCGCATTAAACAAGGCTGATTTGAATGCTACATCAAAAAGCGAGCTTGCCAAGTTCTCATCAGTATTGAAAAACAACAATACTTGTTCTGTCGACATTCAGGGATATACCGATTCAACAGGAAACGACGGCATCAATATTCCATTGAGCCAACAGAGGGCTGAGGCTGTATCAAACTATCTGAAGTCATGTGGTGTTAGCTCAAGCCAGATTGTAAAAGTTCAGGGCTATGGTTCGGCAAATCCGGTTGCCGACAATTCGACAAAAGCTGGACAGGCATTGAACCGCCGTGTTGAAGTATATCTATATGCCAGCCAGGACATGATCAACGCTGCGAACAATGGTACTTTGCAATAAATTTCTACATTCCGGGAAATGATTAGACTTAATATCATTGGACGAATTATACGTTGGATGGTGGTAGCCTTTTTCGGCTCCACCATTCTTGTTGTTGTGGCACTCAGGTTCATACCAGTATACTTCACTCCCTTAATGTTCATACGTTGTGCCGAACAGATAACCAATGGCGAAAGTATAAAGTTGCATCACCACTGGGTGTCGCTTGACAAAATTTCACGTCACATGCCAGTTGCAGTAATGGCCAGTGAAGACCAACGTTTCTTGTTACATCACGGCTTTGATTATAAGGCGATTGAAAAAGCTGCAATGAGCAACATGAGAGGGAATAAAATAAGAGGCGGAAGTACTATCTCGCAACAAACAGCTAAAAATGTATTTTTATGGCCAGGACGTTCATGGGTGAGAAAAGAACTTGAAGCATATTTTACAGTTCTTATTGAATTCATGTGGAGCAAGCAACGCATTATGGAAGTATACTTGAATTCCATAGAAATGGGGCCTGGTATATATGGCGTCGAAGCTGTGGCAAATGACAATTTCGACAAAAAAGCATCAGATCTTTTCAGGGACGAGTGTGCGCTGATAGCAGCGACACTACCCAACCCGATAAGGTTTAGTTCAAAAAATCCCAGTTCGTATATGCTGAAACGCAAACGCCAAATTGAACGTCAGATGAAATTCATACCTTCATTCCCGAAAGAAGGTGAAGACTACGATCCAAAGACATCAGCTGGAGGAGTATACAGAAACAATTAATATTAGCACACTTATCGATTAATCTTTATACAAAGGTGGATTTCCTAGCACAATTAAACGACAGCCAGCGACAAGCGGTTGAATATTGCGACACCCCTGTTCTGGTCATTGCAGGAGCCGGTTCAGGCAAAACACGTGTACTAACGTACAAAATAGCATACCTTTTGAGCAAAGGAATGAAGCCATGGAACATTCTCGCGCTGACATTCACCAATAAGGCTGCCAATGAAATGAAGCAACGTATAAGTACACTTGTTGGCAGCGATATGCCACAAAGGCTCAACATGGGGACGTTCCACAGCATTTTTTCTAGAATCTTACGTGCCGAGGCTTCATATCTGAACTATGCGTCCAATTTTACAATATATGATGAAAATGATTCACGCAGCCTTGTAAAAACAATTGTCAAGGAAATGCAACTTGACGATAAGATATACAAACCCTCTCTGATAAGCTCGAGGATAAGCATGGCTAAAAACCATCTTATACTTCCAGATCAATATAGGATGACCAGAAACTTGGTTGAACGCGACGCGGAACAACGCATGCCAGCCATGAGTAGCATATATTCTGCATACTGTGAAAGATGCAAGTTAGCTAACGCCATGGACTTTGACGATCTGCTGACAAATACATACATATTATTTGACGAGAACGATGATATCAGATTGAAGTACGCCGAAAAGTTCAAATACATACTCGTCGACGAGTATCAGGATACAAACTTCGTTCAACAGAAAATAGTATGGCAACTTTCAAAAGAAAATTTACATGTCTGCGCCGTTGGAGACGATGCACAAAGCATATACGCATTCAGGGGAGCGAACATTGACAACATACTTAACTTTGAAAAACAGTTCACCGGCACCAAGGTATTCAAACTGGAACAAAACTATCGAAGCACGCAACGTATTGTACAGGCGGCAAACAGTCTGATACGCCATAACAAACAGCAAATACCTAAAGACGTATTCAGCAAGAACGATGAAGGCGACAACCTTACGCTAAAAACTGCATACAGCGACAAGGAAGAAGCTATGATTGTCTGCAACGAAATAAACCGTATCAGAAGAATAGAACATTGCAAATACAGTGATTTTGCAATACTGTATCGTACAAACTCCCAGAGCCGTAGCTTTGAAGAAGCCATGCTAAAATCAGGCATGCCTTATAAAATATACGGAGGCTTGAGCTTTTATCAACGTAAGGAGATAAAAGACATGATAGCCTATTTCCGCATGATTGTAAATCCCGACGATGAAGAAGCATTTAAACGTATTATAAATTATCCCAAACGCGGTATAGGCGAAACAACAGTTGCAAAGATCTCTGGTTTGGCATCGGTCGCAGGTGTCAGTTTATGGCGCGTAATTTGTGAACCGGAAAAATATGGACTATCTGCAAGTAAGGCGACTCTTGTCAAGATTGCCGACTTTAAGAAATTAATTACTAACTTTATAAACAAACTTATTACAACAGACGCATATACATTAGGTATTGAAATAGCAAAAACAAGCGGCATATCAGCCGATATTTATGCAGACAAATCTCCTGAAAACCTCTCAAGGCAAGAGAATCTTGAAGAATTCCTAGGAAGTCTCCAGGAATTTGTCGAAAGCCGCAAAGAAGAAGGCCTCATTAGCGAAACAGGTCTTGCTGACTTTTTGAAAGAAGTTGCGCTGCAAACCGACATAGAGAGCGATGATAAATCCAACGATGAAGCAGATCGTGTTTCTCTTATGACAATTCACAGTGCTAAAGGACTAGAATTCCCAACCGTTTTCATTGTTGGCCTTGAGGAAAACATATTTCCAAGCCTCATGTCCATTAACAGTATACGTGAAATTGAAGAGGAGCGGCGTCTGTTTTACGTAGCTATAACCCGTGCAGAGCGGCATTGCATTTTGACATACGCCAAAAGCCGTTACAGATACGGACGAATGGAGTTTCAAAACCCAAGTCGTTTTCTCATGGACATAAATCCGCAACTTATTAAGACAGACGGCCCACAGTTTATTGGTACAAGTCGTCATTCATACATTACAGATTCGCATAAATTAAACAGATATCAGAACAGCAAACCTGTAGCTTCACAATTCAAGGCCGACCCAATGCTACGTGAGGTCGTTCATCATAAAGACACACCGGCAACAAGCATGCTGCCCAACAGCTTCAAACGGGTTAATAAATTAACAACAAATTCTTATAACCAGCTGAATCATATCTCAGAAAATGATGTTAGCAGCATGCCCATGGACGGATTGAGAGTTGATTGTATCATCGAACATGAGCGTTTTGGTGTTGGAAAAGTGATAAGATTAGAAGGTAAAGGTGAAAATCTCAAAGCTACGGTACAATTTGAAAATGCAGGAGTAAAGCAACTGCTGGTTAAATTTGCAAGATTCAAAGTATGTAAATAACAATATGGTAGTATTTGTATGTTCTATTCAATCAAACAATCAGCATAGAACTTGTCAAAATACTCCAATCCCTTCTTCGTACAACAGCCACGAAGAAAAACTATTATGAATGTATGGAATATCTCGTCCAACTTGTACCTTTCATATAAACGAGTACGCATTACATAATTCATAGCAGCATCGCCCATGCGATTCATTATGTCATAATTCAAATCATTACGGAAGAAACCGTGTTCAATACCTTTCGTAATGAATTCCTGTGAACGAGCATTCTGTTTTTCGCTGTTTTCTTTAAAGAAAGCCAATATTCTCTCGTATTTCTCCATTTCAGAAAAAAAGAGAGGATTGATCGAACCCAAGTCTTTAAGTTTGGTCCTGATAAAGAATGCGACTACAGCCATCTCATTTTCAGCCATGCTTGCATAATCCGTTATCTTCTTCATCAATATTTCATTATCATTCTTAATACACTCGTATAGCAAATCTTCCTTATTGCTATAAATCTCATAAAGTGTCCGCTTGGATATCACCATTTTAGTGGCAATGTCATCCATACGCACGGCCTTTATCCCTTTTTCTTTAAAAAGTGACATGGCTGTATAAAGTATCTTTTGCTTGAGCCCTTCGCGATAAGCAGTGACATTGCCGATTTTACGCATAATTGTAAACTTATTTATTTGCAAAGTTAATAAATTATTTTAAAAAACTATTTGACTTCATATATTTTCCTTATATTTGCAATAGAAATATTGTAAAAGAGGGAAAGGTAAAAAGATGAAAGCGATTAATGAAGAGCCAATAACCGTTGTTTATGGTTAAAGTCTATATTAAAACAGTGTGATTAATAATTGGTGATTCACTTGTTTTATATGATTCTCGATTTTGACAATTCTGGCTCAGAATAATCAAAACATTTTACATCTCCTCATTAAGAAATCTAATTCCTAAATTACATTTATGGCGAATATAACTAAAGAAGCCGCACTTGAATACCACAATAGCGGCAAACCTGGAAAAATCGAGGTAAAACCGACAAAACCTTACAGAACCCAAACGGACCTGAGCTTGGCATACTCTCCCGGTGTGGCGTTTCCATGCCTGGAGATACAGAAAACGCCTAACGATGTTTACAAATATACAGATAAAGGCAATTTGGTTGCTGTAATCAGCAACGGCACTGCGGTACTCGGTCTTGGAGATATTGGAGCAATGAGCGGTAAACCTGTAATGGAAGGTAAGGGGTTGCTTTTCAAGATATACGGCGGCATTGACGTGTTCGATATTGAAGTAGACGAGAAAGACCCAGAAAAGTTCTGTGAAGCCGTAGAACGAATCGCTCCTACTTTCGGAGGAATCAATCTTGAGGATATTAAAGCCCCTGAATGCTTTTATATTGAAGAACGTTTGAAACGTACATTGGATATTCCTGTAATGCACGATGACCAGCATGGTACGGCAATTATTTCTGCTGCAGGTTTGAAGAATGCGCTTGAAGTAGCTGGTAAGAACATTGAAGACGTAAAAATTGTTGTCAATGGTGCCGGAGCTGCGGCAATATCATGTACCAAATTGTACATGGCCCTTGGTGCGAAAAAAGAGAATATCGTCATGCTTGACTCTAAAGGGGTCATCACCACAGACCGTGAGAAACTGACCGAGCAGAAACGACTATTCGCTACAGACCGCCGCGACATACATACACTTGAAGAAGCAGTCAAAGATGCCGATGTATTCGTAGGACTATCAAAGGGTAACGTATTAACCCAAGACATGGTACGCTCGATGGCAGACAAGCCGATAGTGTTCGCCCTGGCAAACCCTGTGCCTGAAATTTCATACGAAGACGCCATCGCCAGTCGTCCTGACGTATTAATGAGTACGGGGCGTTCAGACTATCCCAACCAGATAAACAATGTAATCGGATTCCCGTATATATTCCGCGGAGCCCTTGACGTACATGCAAAAGCCATTAACGAGGAAATGAAAATGGCTGCCGTCAAGGCAATAGCCGACTTGGCAAAACAGCCGGTACCAGACGTTGTTAACGATACTTACCAGGTAAACAATCTCACCTTCGGTCCATCATACTTCATACCAAAACCTGTCGACCCACGACTTATCACTGAAGTGTCAGCAGCAGTTGCACGCGCGGCTATCGAAAGTGGCGTAGCCAGAAAGACTATAACAGACTGGGATGAATACAAGAACCGCCTGCGCGAAATGCTTGGACAGGAAACCAAGTTGACACAGAAGCTATACGACACGGCACGTCGTCATCCACAACGTATTGTCTTTGCCGAAGGCATACATCCAACTATGCTCAAAGCTGCAGTCCAAGCGAAGAACGAAGGCATCTGCCACCCAATTCTCTTAGGCAATGATGAAAGAATAGAAAAACTTGCCCGCGAACTTGACTTGAGTCTTGACGGTATTGAAATAGTCAATCTGCGCCATGACAGGGAGAACGACAGACGCGAGCGCTACGCACGCATACTAGCCGATAAACGCCAACGTGAAGGCTATACGTTCCAGGAAGCCAATGACAAAATGTTCGAACGCAACTATTTCGGAATGATGATGGTAGAGACTGGTGACGCAGATGCTTTCATAACTGGTCTATACACAAAATATTCAAATACGATTAAGGTTGCAAAAGAAGTTATCGGAATACGTCCGGGCTATAACCATTTTGCAACTATGCACATTATTAACTGCAAGCGCGGCATACTCTACATGTCAGACACTCTTATTAACCGTCATCCTAATAAGGAAGTCCTTGCCGATATAGCCAGACTCAGTGCGGATACAGTGCGTTTCTTCAACGAAGAACCTGTAATAGCCATGATTAGTTATTCAAACTTCGGTACTGACAACGACGGTAATCCGGCACAGGTGCATGCTGCCGTTGAAGAAATGCAACAACACTACCCAGACCTGGCCATTGATGGCGAAATGCAGATAAACTTTGCACTCAACACCAAACTGCGCGATGACAAATATCCGTTCACACGCATTAAAGGAAAAGATGTTAACACGCTTGTGTTCCCCAACCTGTCAAGCGCAAACAGCTCATACAAACTGTTGCAGGCGCTTAATCCTGATGCGGAGATAATTGGTCCTATACAAATGGGACTTAACAAGCCTATACACTTTACCGACTTTGAATGCTCCGTCCGCGACGTAGTCAACATTACAGCTGTGGCTGCAATCGACGCATACGTACAGAAAATAAAAGAGAATATCGAAAAGTCCCAAGACTAAACCGCCTTGCACATTCAATTACAGGGAAGTAGGGGTTCAGAAAATACACCACTGTCAAGATAGAAGTGCAACACCATCGCCGT
>HF986651.1 GCA_000433175.1 Prevotella sp. CAG:1058 | reverse complement strand
AACTTTGTAGCCAAGGAATATACATATGGCGGCTACGTTATGGCAAACGCATCACAGATAATAGGATTCAGTCACGGCAACTACAACGCCTCTACCACGCTGAGCCGCGGCAAGATGACTTACTCGGTATTCGCCGGCGCAGGATACACCGACTTGGACGAAATAAGGACCAAAGGCACTGAACACTTCAAACTGCCGGCAGGAGACGTAACAAGGGTATCGTCAGCAAATACGAAATATAGGAGAAACAACGAGTATGGACAATTCCGCATAAGGTACAGGACGGAAAAAACAAACATAACGTCATACGTAGGACTGAACCGTTCGGCAACTCCAAGCAACACCAAGCACGGCACTATAACCGCAAACGGCATGACGAGCGAAAGCATCGCCCGCACGAGACAAAGCAGCCTCTCGCCAATGGCGGGAATAAGCGTAGAGCACTCGTGGAACAACAACCAAATGCTGACATTCACCGCAGGCGGCTCTTATTCGCACAACAAATACGGCAGAAGCTACGCCGAACAAGGATTCACCACGCTGACAAACTCAAAAGAAGACGCGGCAAACTTCGGCCTGAGCGCAAACTACACACGATACGGCGACAAATGGTCGGCCACGGCGTATGCGTCATTCAACGGGAAGCTTTACGACTCGGAATACTCCGGCACTTACACCGCAGGGCAACGACTATGGCAAAGCAACGCCAGCACTTTCGTGTCTTACCGCCGTTTTCTTACCCAAAGGCTCGATCTTACGGCTTTTGCCGGAGTGAACCGGCAGACATACGACCTGAGCGGAACCAAGCGGAACACGCAGCTGTCGCCAACGGCCGGCTTCAACCTGCAATGCCGCACAAAGCACGGTATGATGGCATGGTTTACGTCTTACACGAAACCGACATACGACGCAAACCAAATAAACGACACGAGGATAGACGTTAACCGATACTTGGCAATACAAGGCTCGCCGAGATTGAACAATCCTTGGAGCCTTTTCTCAAGCTTGTACTACAACGGACAGTTCGGGCGGTTGGGCGTTTCACTGTCAACACAACATACATTCACACGCAACTACAGGGCCGCGACATTCTATCTTGAAGGCAACAAAGTGATAAAAAGCTATACGTCGAAAGGCAACATGTACATAGGTTATGCATCGGCATCAGCCAGTTACTCGCTTACAGACCATGTTAAGGCTACAGGTTCGGTGGCCTTCACACACGTGAACGTACATGCGAGCCTTAACAAGCACGACAACAACGTTACTGGCTCGCTCGGCCTCAACTGCTACCTCAAGGACTTCTCGATACAGCCTTACGTCCGCTTTTACTCACGGATGCTGTATCCGGGATTGATGCAGACTTACGCGACGCCGCTGAACTACGGCCTGAAGACATCTTACAGCCATAAGAACCTTTACATGGCGTTTGACGCAATAATACCTTTCAACAAGGCGAAACAACGCAATTGGCTCGACACGCCGGTGTACTCGTCGGACGAGGAGACATGCAGCAGGGGGAACTATCGTTATTGTGAAATATCAGTAACATATTCATTCGACTTCGGCCGCCGCGTAGAACGTGTTAACAAGCAGGAATACAAGGCCGACAGCTCGTTGATGAAAGTTTGATTACCGTACAATAAATATGGTAAAAATTTTTCAACAAAAAACTTATTTGAATATATGCATAATCTCATTATATTCGTATTATCTTAAACAAGAACAGCAAGCTTATGGACGGGAAAAACACATTGGAACTTAAGTCAAAAAAGACTATGCATACGATCATAGCCATTGTGCTCGCCATGCTTGCCTCCCATCAGATGCCGACGCAAGCATCCATGGCCGACAGCATTGCTGTAACAGACAGCACGGCAATAGCCGACAGCCTGATAGCAAGGGCCGACACGCTGAACGGCGTGGTTGTTACCGCAAAGGAGATAGTGCGCTATGACGACCACCTGCTGCTCTACCCCAACAAGAACCAGCGCCAGCACGCAGCCAACGGCTTCGACGTGGTGAAGAACATGATGCTGCCAGGCGTTACGGTCGACCGCGACAACGGAAGCATATCGGCAATGGGCGCAACAGCCGCGCTGTACGTGAACGGACTGCCCG
>HF986650.1:57155-92456 GCA_000433175.1 Prevotella sp. CAG:1058 | reverse complement strand
CATAAATGTGTCAACTTTTGCCAGGACAAGACACCTTTTACAAGGTAATCAACCGTCTTTGACACAAACACATGCTGTAAAAACCACCTTAAAGGTGTAACAATGATATTATTTTTTTCTATTTCAACAATCATTACGCACATTCCGATTATGACAAATTGAAACAATTTCACCATTAATGCTTACTTCACTAAAAACATGCGGACACGACTATACCACCAGACAGTGCGCCAAGTACAGCCAAAATCAATGCTCAACCAGCTTTATAAAACACACATGCCATACACGTTCTATGAATTTTGTTGACAAGCTTAATTTGGTTTATCGGATAAAATATTGTAATTTTGCAGCGCAAAATAAAAATAAGGTAAAAACAGAATGATAACAGTCACCAATCTTGCAATCCAATTCGGTAAGAGAGTACTTTACAAGGATGTCAACATCAAGTTCACTAACGGCAACATTTATGGAGTAATAGGTGCCAACGGAGCCGGCAAATCGACCCTGCTGAAGGCCATAAGCGGCGAGCTTGAGCCTAACAAGGGAAGCGTTGAGCTAGGCCCGGGCGAACGTCTCTCCGTATTGGACCAGGACCACTTCAAATACGACGAATTCAGCGTGATGGATACCGTGCTCATGGGACACCAGCCCATGTGGCAGAACATGAAAGAGCGCGAAGCCCTTTACATGAAGGAAGACTTCTCTGACGAAGACGGAAACCGCGTGGCCGAACTTGAAGAGAAGTTCGCCGAAATGGGCGGTTGGAACGCAGAAAGCGATGCAGCACAAATGCTGTCGAACCTCGGAGTTAAAGAAGATTTGCACCAAAAGCAGATGAGCGAACTCTCGAATAACGAGAAAGTACGCGTCATGCTGGCTAAAGCCTTATTCGGTAATCCGGACAACCTGCTGCTCGACGAGCCTACCAACGACCTCGACCTTGACACGGTGCAGTGGCTCGAGGAATACCTGAGCAACGTAGAACAGACTGTACTCGTTGTCAGCCACGACCGCCACTTCCTCGACGCGGTAAGTACACAGACCGTAGACATCGACTTCGGCAAAGTGACCGTATTTGCAGGAAACTACTCATTCTGGTACGAGAGTTCACAGTTGGCGCTGCGCCAGGCACAGAACCAAAGGCAGAAAGCAGAAGAGAAGCGCAAGGAACTTGAAGAATTCATCCGCCGTTTCTCTGCCAATGTGGCAAAGAGTAAACAGACAACCAGCCGCAAGAAAATGCTGGCAAAACTTAATATAGAAGAAATTCGCCCTTCATCACGTAAATATCCAGGAATTATCTTCCAGATGGAGCGTGAGCCGGGTAACCAGATACTTGAGGTTGAAGGCCTTAAAGCAGTCGATACAGACGGTACCGTACTGTTTGACAACGTAAACTTCAACGTAGAGAAAGGACAGAAAATCGTATTCCTCAGCCACAACCCCAAGGCGATGACGGCACTGTTCGAGATAATAAACGGCAACCGACAGGCCGATGCCGGCACATACAAATGGGGCGTTACGATAACTACTGCATACCTGCCGCTTGATAATACCGAATTCTTCAAGAGCGAATTGAACCTGGTTGAATGGCTGAGCCAATTTGGCACAGGCAACGAAGTCGTGATGAAAGGCTATCTGGGCCGCATGCTCTTCAGTGGCGAAGAAGTATTAAAGAAAGTGAACGTATTGAGCGGAGGCGAGAAAATGCGCTGCATGATAGCACGCATGCAGCTCAAAAACGCCAACTGCCTTATATTAGACACTCCTACCAACCACCTCGACCTTGAAAGCATACAGGCGTTCAACAACAACCTGATCGGCTTCAAGGGCAACATACTGTTCAGTAGCCACGACCATGAATTCATACAAACCGTGGCAGACCGCATAATAGAACTGACTCCAAAAGGCACTATCGACAAACTGATGCAGTATGACGACTACATCTATGACGAGCAACTGAAAGAGCAACGCGCCAAGATGTATGAATAAATGTCACTTGGAAGCATATTGGCAAGATTTTTGCTAAAGGTTCAGAAAAAAAGCATTAACATCATGAAAGAGGAAAACGAAAATATAAAGGACGAGGAAAGCGTAAACAACACGCAGAACGAAACCAACGAAAATGTGACAGATGCCGACAACAAGGCAGAGGAAACGACTGACAAAAACGAAGAGGACGGCGTGAAGGACGGCACTGAAGAAAAAGAGACCGACCCGCTGGAAGCGGCTCTCAACGAGATAGCCCAACTTAAAGACAAGTATCTGCGCTCTGTTGCGGAATTTGACAACTACCGCAAGCGTACTCTGAAAGAAAAGGCAGAGCTTATATTGAACGGCTCGGAAAAAGCCGTGCAGGCTATCCTGCCGATAATTGACGACATGGAACGCGCCTTGGCAAACTCGGAAAAGACAGAAGATGCCGAAGTACTTAAAGAAGGCATGAAGCTGATTTACCAGAAAACCAATAAAATAATGGAAGGCCTCGGAGTAAAGAAGATCGACACGACCGACGCTGACTTTGACACAAACTTCCATGAAGCCGTAGCAATGGTGCCAGGCATGGGCGACGAAAAGAAGGGCAAAGTGCTTGACTGCGTGCAGACAGGATACACCCTGAACGACAAAGTCATAAGGCACGCTAAAGTCGCCGTAGGACAATAATGGCAGAAACACAAAGGTTCTGTGAAGAAGTAAAAAGGTAAAGAAACGGCATCCGTTTGTCCTTAACTACTTTAATTACTTATTTAATTATGGCAAAAAGAGATTATTATGAGGTTCTCGGCGTGAGCAAAGACGCCTCAGAAGACGAAATAAAAAAGGCTTACAGGAAAATAGCCATCAAATACCATCCCGACAGGAATCCCGGCAACAAGGAAGCTGAAGAGAAGTTTAAAGAAGCTGCCGAGGCCTATGACGTATTGCACGACCCGCAAAAGAGGCAACAATACGACCAGTTCGGATTCAGTGGTCCTGGAGGCGAAGGCGGATTCGGAGGATTCAGCAGCGCCGGAGGATTCAGCATGGATGACATATTCTCAATGTTCGGCGACATTTTCGGCGGACGTGGAGGATTTGGTGGCTTCAGTAGCGGCGGCTTTGGCGGTGGCCAGCGTCGTCCGGCACAGCACAGAGGTTCCGACCTGCGACTGAAAGTTAGGCTCACGCTGCAAGAAATATCCACCGGCGTAACAAAGAAGTTCAAGGTTAAGAAAGACGTAACGTGCAGCCACTGTCACGGTAGCGGAGCTGAAGGCAACAGTCCAAAAGAGACTTGCCCGACATGTCATGGCAGCGGCGTCGTGACACATACGACGCAAAGCCTTTTCGGCATGATGCAAACACAGAACGTATGCCCGACCTGCGGCGGCGAAGGCATGGTAATCAAGAACAAATGTCACGCCTGCGGCGGAAGCGGTGTCGTAAAAGGTGAAGAAGTAGTTGAAATCAATATCCCGGCAGGAGTATCTGAAGGCATGGTGGTAAACGTGCCAGGTAAAGGCAACGCTGGACACCACAACGGAATAACCGGAAACATCCAGGTCTACATCGAAGAAGAGCCGAACGATACTTTTATCCGCGACGACAACGACATAATTTACAATCTCCTGCTTGATTTCCCCACCGCAGCACTTGGCGGAAGCGTAGACATTCCAACCATAGACGGCGGAAAAGTAAGGATAAAGATCGAGCCGGGAACGCAACCAGGAAAAGCGTTGCGTCTAAGAGGCAAAGGACTGCCTGCCGTGCAAGGTTATGGAAGAGGTATGGGTGACATGGTGGTAAACATTAGCATATACGTACCTAAAACCCTTAACTCACAAGAGAAACGGGCGTTGGAGGAAATGCGTGAAAGCGACAATTTCAAAGGCGACAATGCCACCAAACGAACCATATTCCAGAAGTTCAAGAATTACTTTAACTAAAACGGATAAACCGTTAAGATGACATACGAAGAGACTATCGAATACTTATACAACAGCGTCCCTATGTTTCAAAAAGTGGGCGCTGTTGCTTATAAAGAGGGATTGTATAACACCATACAACTTGACGAGCATTTCGGCCACCCGCACAAAAAGTACAAGACCATACACGTTGCCGGAACAAACGGCAAAGGGTCATGTTCACACACAATAGCCTCGATACTGCAAGCCGCAGGCTACAAGGTCGGCCTATATACGTCACCCCACCTTAAAGACTTCCGCGAACGCATCAGGATAAACGGTGTCTGCATCAGTAAGGAATACGTGATAGACTTCGTGGAAAACGAACGGGCTTTTTTCGAGCCGCTGCATCCCAGCTTCTTTGAACTAACGACAGCGCTTGCCTTCAAATATTTTGCCGAAAACAATATAGACATAGCTGTAATCGAAGTAGGTCTGGGCGGTAGGCTAGACTGCACAAACATTATAACCCCTGTACTTTCAATAATAACAAATATCAGTTTTGACCATACTCAGTTCCTCGGTGACACATTGGAGAAAATTGCCAATGAAAAAGCCGGTATAATAAAGCCCCACATACCTGTCATCATAGGTGAAAGCATGGACGAGACACGCCCTGTATTCGAAGCAAAAGCAGCTGGTCTAAACAGCCCGATAACGTTTGCGGAAGAAGACTGTGAAGTGACAAGTGCCGTCCCAGTAAAACAAGGTGGAATAATGTACACGACAAAAACATTCGGAAACTTGTATGGCGAACTTGGTGGAGCGTACCAGAAGAAAAACACTTCAACAATATTATGCGCAATAAAGGAACTCAGGGATTTAGGATTTGCGCTTAATGATAACAGTATAAAAAAAGGATTCACTGAAGTCTGCGAAACGACAGGTTTGTTAGGCCGTTGGCAAAAAATCAAGGAAAAGCCTACGGTTATATGCGACACGGGCCACAATGTAGGCGGTTGGGAGTATATCAGCCGACAACTTAAAGAACAACAATGCCGCAAGATGCGCATAGTGTTCGGAATGGTTGACGACAAGGACATTCTTACAGTAATGCAACTATTACCACGTGATGCAGAATATTATTTTACAAAAGCAAGCACCAAAAGAGCTATTAGTGAAAACGAAATCAAACATCTTGGAACAGAATTCGGGCTTGAGTCGAGATGTTTTCCCGATGTTAAAAGCGCATATACATGTGCCTTAAATGACGCCGACACTGAAGATTTCATTTTCGTAGGCGGAAGCAGCTACATTGTCTCTGACTTCCTAAATGATTGTGTTTAATCGTTTTTAACAATAAAACGTAATATTTTCAAGTGTTTCGTTCGTGTTTCTCAACTTTTTTAAGTTACTTTGCAAATAGGTTTCTAACTAAAAAATAATATTATGAACACAAATGAAGCACAATGTTTGTGTGGTTTGAAAAGGGAAGATTTTCAAACCACAATAAACGGTAAAAAAACTGATTTATATATTCTAAAGAATAAATATGGCAATGAAGTTGCAATAACCAACTATGGAGGAGCCATTGTTGCAATAATGGTTCCAGACAAAAACGGCAACTATGCTAACGTCATACAAGGGCACGACAATATCCAGGACGTAATAAACAGCCCTGAACCGTACCTTTCTACTCTCATCGGACGTTACGGCAACAGAATATGTAAAGGAAAATTCCAACTTAATGGTAAAGAATACCAACTAGCCATAAATAACGGCCCCAACTCTTTACACGGCGGCACTAAAGGCTTTAACGCAAAAGTATGGGATGCACTCAGGATGAACGATGAAACCTTGATTTTGAGTTACGTATCTTCCTATGGTGAAGAGGGTTATACAGGAGAGGTTAAAGTAACAGTTGCATATACTTTCAATGATGATAACGAATTAGCTATCGAATACATGGCGACAACTAACAAAAAAACCATAATAAACCTCACCAGCCATGGATTCTTCAGTTTAGCGGGAATCGCCGACCCGACCCCAACAATAGACAATCTTATTTGTGAGATAAACGCTGATTATTATTTGCCAATTGACGAAACATCAATACCTACCGGCGAAATCAGATTCGTAAAGAATACGCCATTCGATTTCCGTACACCAAAGACAATAGGACAAGACATCAATGCTGATGATGAACAGATAAAGAACGGTTCTGGATATGACCATTGTTACGTACTAAATAAGAAAGAAGAAGGCGAATTGGGTTTTGCGGCACGTATAAAAGAACCGGTTAGCGGCCGTACAATGGAAGTTTATACAACAGAGCCCGGCATTCAGTTATACACTGACAACTGGGCAGACGGATATAAAGGACAGCACGGAGCAACATTCCCCAAACGAAGTGCAATCTGTTTTGAAGCACAGCATTTCCCGGATTCGCCCAACCATCCTTACTTCCCTTCTGTCATATTACGACCCGGCGACCAATATAAACAAAGAACAATATATAAATTCGGAGTTGAAAAATAACATTTCAAAATTATAACAACAACTAACTTTCATTCTATATGGACATTGAATTTGTAAGAAGCCGTTTTATCAAACATTTTGACGGCCAGACAGGCAATATTTATACATCGCCAGGACGAATCAACCTCATTGGCGAACATACCGACTATAATGGAGGATTTGTTTTCCCCGGCGCCATAGATAAAGGTATAATGTGTGAAATCAGGCCGAACGGGACTGATACTGTTATGGCGTATGCCATAGATTTAAAAGACAGGGTTGAATTTAAAGTAAATGATCCGGAAGGACCTCGTACGAGTTGGGCACGATACATTTACGGTATAATTCAGGAGATGAAAAAGCTCGGCGTGGATGTAAAAGGATTTAACATAGCTTTTGCCGGCGACGTTCCACTTGGAGCAGGAATGTCCTCTTCAGCAGCAATGGAAAGTTGTTTCGCATACGCACTTAATGACTTGTTTGGTGATAATAAAGTGTCAAAATGGGATATGGTACTGGCAGGCCAAGCAACGGAACACAATTATTGCGGCGTCAAATGCGGAATAATGGATCAGTTTGCCAGCATATTTGGTAAAGAAGGAAAACTTATGCGGTTGGACTGCAGAAGCCGTGAATTTGAATATTATCCTTTTGAGCCCAATGGCTATAAGTTAGTCTTACTCGATTCAGTAGTTAAACACGAACTCGCATCGTCTGCATATAACGACAGGCGCAAGAGCTGCGAAAATGTTGTTGCAGCATTAAAAAACAAATATGCAGACAGAACCATTGAAACATTACGCGATGCTAATTGGGAAATGCTTGATTCTGTTAAGAACGAAGTAAGCGAAGAAGACATGAAACGCGCCACCTACGTTTTAGGTGAGAAAGACAGAGTATTGGCTGTCTGCGAGGCTTTAAATGCAGGAGATTATGAGAAAGTCGGACAAATGATGTATGAAACCCATAACGGATTAAGCAAAGATTATGAAGTTTCATGCGAAGAACTTGACTTTTTGGTAGAAATCGCCCGCAAAAACGGTGTTACAGGTAGTAGAATTATGGGCGGCGGCTTTGGTGGCTGCACTATCAATCTTGTCAAAGATGAGTTGTATGATCGTTTCATAAATGATGCTGTTGCTGAATACAAGGAAAAATTCAATAAGCAACTGAAAATTTACAACGTTGTAATAAGCGACGGAGCCCATAAAGTTTGCTAAACAATACAAACCATACTATTAAAATAAAAGAGCCTTGAAAGGGCTCTTTTATTTTAATAAAAACGATTTTGATTAAACCTTAAAAAGCTGTTTAATCAAACTGTATTATCCAATCCCGATGCATACAAACAATAAAGAAATGTAAAAAGACATTTTTTTATTATAAAAATACTGTTCTAATATATGCATATAGAAGAATAAAATGTAATTTTACACCCAATAATTGAAACTTAATAACCCAATTTTATGAAAAACATAAAATCTAGCTTTTTTAGCATCGGAATTGCCATAGCTTTAGTATCAGCTTGCACCACAAAACCAGAGAGTGATCTTACATTGTCAGAACTTAATCCAGCTGCATTTGATACAATAATCAATGAAAAACCTGTCAAGCTGTACACTCTAAAGAATTCAAATGGAATGGAAGTTTGCATAACAAATTTTGGTGGACGAGTTGTTTCATTGGTTGTGCCTGATAAAAACGGGAAACCGACAGACGTTGTATTAGGTTACGACAACATAACTCAATATGCTGACACCGTTAACAGTCCAAGCGATTTTGGCTCATCAGTCGGCAGATATGCAAACCGTATTAACAAAGGTCAACTAACAATCGACGGCAACAGAATACAACTTCCGACAAATAATTTCGGACACTGCCTACATGGTGGTCCTTCAGGCTGGATGTACCAAGTTTACGATGCCAATTTATTGAACGACTCTACTTTACAATTAAACATTGTTTCGCCTGATGGCGACAACGGTTTCCCTGGAACAGTAAAAGCTACAACAACGTATACTCTGTGTTCCGATAACACTTTGGATATAGTATTTGAAGCAACGACAGACAAAGAGACTGTGATAAACATGACAAACCATAGCTATTTCAATTTGAACGGCGACCCGTCAAAAGAAGGCATGGACATGATTTTATACATCAACGCAGACAATTTCACCCCTGCTGATTCAACGTATATGACAACAGGAGAGATAAAATCAGTAGATGGAACACCTATGGATTTCCGTAAGGCCCACGCTATAATGGAAAAGATCAATGATACAACTTTCGACCAAATAAAAAACGCCTCCGGATATGACCATAACTGGTGTTTGAATACATACAAAAACGGGAAAGGAGATGACAAAACCGTCGCAGCATCATTGTACTCCCCTATTACTGGAATATTCCTTGAAATGTATACCAACGAACCAGGAGTTCAAGTATATACCGGAAACTTCCAAGGTACTGGCGTAAGCTGCAAACATGGCATAAAGTATCCCAAACACGTATCAGTATGTCTTGAAAGCCAAAAGTATCCGGATTCACCAAATAAAAAAGACTGGCCGTCACCATATCTCAAACCAGGTGAAAAGTATTACAGCCATGTAGCATACAAGTTTAGCATAAAATAAATATTTAAGACTTTACCTAAAATCAAAACTAATAAACAATGAATTGGAATACGCATGAATTTATTTGGCTCGACTGGACAATTTTGATTGTCGGAGTCGTTTTGGTTGGATGGGCAGTTTACCGTTCAATACAAAAAGACAAAAAGATGCAACAAGGCGCAAACAGTGAAGACTACCTTTTCGGTAAAGGTGAACCGTGGTATGTCATAGGCGCCGCAATCTTTGCCGCAAACATCGGCTCAGAACATCTTGTAGGCCTTGCAGGTACGGGTGCAAAAGACGGTGTAGGCATGGCACACTGGGAAATGCAGGGATGGATGATCCTCATCCTAGGCTGGTTATTCGTACCGTTTTATCAGCTGTTAAACAACAAATTGGGCAAAATTATCACAATGCCTGATTTTCTCAAGTTCCGCTATACACAAGCAACAGGCTCATGGTTGTCAATAATTACACTTGTAGCATACATTCTGACAAAAGTAAGTGTAACAGCCTTTACCGGAGGTATATTCTTTGAATATTTACTTGGCATACCCTTCTGGTATGGAGCTATCGGATTAATTTTAATTACTGCAATATTCACCGTTTTCGGAGGAATGAAAGGCGTGATGACTCTCTCAGCCATTCAGACTCCAATACTTATCATTGGCTCATTCCTTGTTTTGTTCCTTGGTCTTGCCACCCTTGGCGGAGGAAGCATCGGTGAAGGTTGGACAACAATGATGGACTTCTGCGGCAAACTTCACGACGGATACGGAACGACACACATGTTCCATTGGGATGAAGGCGATCCTATGTACAAAGAATATCCTGGCTTTGTGGTGTTTATCGGCGCCAGCATCATTGGATTCTGGTACTGGTGTACAGACCAGCACATCGTTCAGCGCGTACTTGGACAGCAGAAAGGGGAAACAAATGAAGAAGTAATGAAGCGTGCACGTCGAGGAACTATTACAGCTGGATATTTCAAATTATTACCAGTTTTCATGTTCCTGATTCCTGGAATGATTGCCGCTGCGCTTGCAGAAGACCCGGCAAGCTCTTTTGAGTTCTCACTCAAAGCCGGGACGACTGAGCCTGACACAGATGCAGCTTTCGCCCAGATGGTAAAATTCATTTTGCCGGCAGGTGTAAAAGGTATTGTTACAATAGGTTTCATTTGCGCTCTTGTAGCCTCATTGGCCGCATTCTTTAACTCATGTGCCACCCTCTTCACTGAAGATTTCTATAAACCAATGAAGAAAGGCATGAGCGAAGCTCATTATGTATTGGTTGGCCGCATAGCTACTGTGGTAGTAGTAATATTAGGCCTGATTTGGATGCCCGTAATGATGAGCATGGACACGCTTTACAGCTACCTACAAAACATCCAGTCGTTGTTGGCACCGGCCATGGTTGCGGTATTCACGATGGGTATTTTCTCAAAGAGGATAACTCCGTTAGCTGGACAGTGGGGCCTTATAGGCGGCTTTATTATCGGCATGGTTCGCTTACTGACAAATGTGATAACCAAGAATGGAAACGCTGTAATGGAAGGAGCTTTTTGGGAGAATACGACATGGTTCTGGCAGACTAACTGGCTCGTATTCGAGATATGGCTGCTCGTATTCATTATTGCATTGATGATTGTTGTGTCCATATTTACGCCAAAACCCAGTGCAGAACAAATTGAAGCTATTACATTCACAAAAGATTATAAAGCACAGATATTGAGGAGTTGGAACAAATGGGATATTGTGGCAACTCTCGGCGTTGTTGCACTATGTGCCGCATTCTATGCTTATTTCTGGTAAGAAAAGATTCGCAGTCTGATGGCAAGCTGTCAATCAAAATAAATTTGTCAGCTGCCATCAAGACTACACAAATAAAGGAATAATGACAATATATTACAACGAACATTCAAAAGTCTTTGTATCCGTAGATTGTATAATCTTCGGTTTTGAAGATAAAAAATTAAAATTGCTTCTCGGTAAACGCCAAATGGACCCGGGAAGAGGTGCATGGTCACTATACGGTGGTTTTGTTGAGGAAGATGAAAGCCTTGACGATGCTGCAAATAGAGTATTATACCAACTCACAGGACTGAAGGACATTTACATGAAGCAGGTAGGCGCATTTGGAGCTATCGACCGCGACCCGGGCGAAAGGGTCATCTCAATTGCATACTGCGCTTTGATTAATGTAAAGGATTATGATGAGAGGCTGTTAAATGAGCACAAAGTAGAATGGGTAAATCTTGAGGACATGCCTCAACTATATTCTGACCACAACGACATGGTAAAGAATGCTATTACATTGTTGCGAAGGAGAATCTCGTCAGAACCTCTAAGTTTCAACCTCCTACCCGATCTCTTCACACTTACCCAACTACAGCATGTATATGAAGCAATTCTTGGAGAAAACATAGACAAAAGAAACTTCAGAAAACGTATAAAGTCCATTGAATATATCGAAAAAACAGATCTGATAGATAAATTAACGTCAAAACGCGGCGCAGCCCTTTACCGTTTCAACAAAGAAGCGTATATGGAAGACCCGATTTTTAAACTTTAATGCTATGTTAGAAGAACTTAAGGAAAAAGTGTTTAAAGCAAATTTGGATTTGGTTAAGCACAATTTAGTAATATTCACGTGGGGAAACGTATCCGGCATTGACCGTGAAAAAGGTCTGGTTGTGATAAAACCTTCAGGCGTAAGCTATGATACTATGAAAGCGTCCGACATGGTAGTGGTAGACCTGAAGACAGGAAAAAATATCGAAGGAGACTTAAATCCCTCATCTGATACGCCCACACATCTTGAACTATATCGTGCATTCCCTGAAATCGGAGGCATAGTACACACTCATTCCACTTATGCAACAGCATGGGCACAGGCAGGAAAAGACATACCCAACATAGGTACCACACATGCAGACTATTTCCATGACGCCATACCATGCACGGAAGACATGACAGCCGACCAAATGGATGAATACGAGAAAGAAACAGGTACAGTAATCATTAAGCGGTTTAAGAATATGAACTATGTTCATACTCCCGGAGTACTTGTAAAAAATCACGGTCCCTTCTCATGGGGTAAAGACCCGGACAATGCTGTATACAATGCTGTGGTAATGGAACAGGTCGCCAAGATGGCATTTATTTCATTCTGTGTCAATCCGGAAACAACAATGAACCAATTGCTTGTTGAAAAACATTTCAGCCGCAAACATGGCCCTAACGCCTACTACGGGCAAAAGAAAAAATAAAATGATATAACAATCAAACACTAACAAATAAAAATAAATAGCTATGGTTAAAGCATTCGAAAATTTTGAAGTTTGGTTCGTTACCGGAGCCCAACTTTTATATGGAGGAGAAGCAGTGGCACAAGTTGACGGTCACTCAAAAGAAATGGTTGCAGAGTTGAACAACTCTGGCAGACTGCCAATTAAAGTTGTTTATAGAGGGACAGCCAACAGCAGCAAGGAAGTAGTTGAATTGTTCGCTGCCGCTAACAATGACAAGAAATGTATCGGTGTAATAACTTGGATGCACACTTTCTCACCTGCTAAGATGTGGATTCATGGCTTGCAGATTCTTCATAAGCCATTGCTGCACCTGCATACACAATTCAACGCTGAAATTCCATGGGATTCCATAGACATGGATTTCATGAACTTGAACCAAAGTGCCCACGGCGACCGTGAATTCGGCCATATCATTGCACGCATGCGTATTCGCCGCAAACTCGTTGTTGGTTATTGGAAAGAAGCAAAAACACAGGACCACATTGCCGTTTGGGAGCGCGTTTGCGCAGCATGGGCAGACTCACAGGATATGCTCATAATACGCTTCGGTGACCAGATGAACAACGTTGCCGTTACCGATGGCGACAAGGTTGCTGCTGAACAAGTACTCGGATACCATGTTGACTATTGCCCGGCCAGCGAGCTTATGGAATATCAAAGCCAATTGAAAGACGAAGACGTCAAGGCACTGGTTGATGAATACAGGCAATTGTACGACTGCGATTTTGAAAACGACGCTAATACAGAAAAATACCAGACTGTATGGAACGCTGCAAAGGCCGAGCTAGCATTGCGCGCGATATTAAAAGCAAAAGGTGCAAAAGGTTTCACTACAAACTTTGATGATTTAGGACAAACTGACGGTAGTCATTTCGACCAAATCCCAGGCCTTGCCTCACAACGTCTCATGGCCGAAGGTTATGGATTCGGAGCTGAAGGTGACTGGAAGTCTGCCGCACTATACCGTACAGTATGGTTCATGACTCAGGGAATGGAAAACGGATGTTCGTTCCTTGAGGATTACACACTCAACTTCAATGGCGAACAAAGCGCAATACTTCAGTCACACATGCTTGAGGTATGTCCCCTCATTGCAACTTCAAAGCCCCGCTTGGAAGTACATCACCTCGGAATTGGCGTAAGAAAAGCCCCAACTGCCCGCCTTGTATTCACGTCAAAAGTTGGCAAAGGCGTTACGGCAACTGTCGTTGATATGGGCAACCGTTTCCGCATGATTGTGAACGACGTTGATTGTATAGAACCGAAACCTCTGCCCAAACTGCCAGTTGCATCAGCATTATGGATTCCGCAGCCTAACTTTGAAGTTGGCGCAGGCTGCTGGATATATGCTGGCGGTACACACCACAGCTGTTTCTCTTATGACCTGACAGACGAATATTGGCAGGATTATGCTGAAATAGCAGGCATCGAGGCAGTATTTATCAACAATGACACAAAAGTTGATGAATTCCGCAAAGAACTTCGTTTCAACGAAGTTTACTATATGCTTAACAAAGCACTAAACTAATCCGATGTTAAGAGTTAAGGATTAAGGAAATCATTTGGCCAATATTCTGACCTTTCTTAATTCTTAACTCTTTAATTTTCAAATCAAAAGAATATAACCATGCAAAAATATGTAATAGGTCTTGACTATGGTAGCGATTCGGCACGCGCCCTTGTTGTCAATGCCGAAACAGGAGAAATACTCGCCACAAGCGTAAAATATTATCCCCGTTGGAAAAAAGGGCTGTACTGCAATCCTAAGATCAACCAATGGCGCCAACATCCCAAAGATTACCTTGAGGTACTCGAATCAACAGTAACTGATGCATTAGGACAATGCGCCAAGGAAGTTGCAGAGAATGTTGTCGGAATAGCTTTCGATACAACAGGTTCAACACCTGCTTTCACAGACGAAAGCGGTACGCCATTAGCAATGCTCCCGGAATTTGCAGAGAATCCCAATGCAATGTTTGTTCTATGGAAAGACCACACTGCCGTAAAAGAAGCCGAAGAGATCAATGAAGCGTGTGCTAAGTCTGACATTAATTATGCAAAATACGAAGGTGGAATATACTCAGCCGAATGGTTCTGGGCCAAGGCCTTACACATCCTGCGTGAAGACCAGGAAGTTGCGAAAAAAGCATACTCGATAGTCGAATATTGCGAATGGCTGCCAGCCGTACTAACAGGCGTAAAATCTTCAAAGGATATTGTGCGCAGTCGTTGTGCATGCGGTCATAAGGCAATGTGGCACAAGGAATGGGGCGGACTGCCATCTGAAGAATTCCTTACATCCGTTGACACTAAACTTGCAGGATTCCGTGACAGATTGTTTACTGAAACAGAAACAGCCGATAAACCCGTAGGACATCTGTGTAAGGAATGGGCACAAAAACTTGGATTAAGTGAAGACGTTGTTGTTGCCGGTGGTGCTTATGACTGTCACATGGGTGCAGTTGGTGCCGGTGTTACTCCACATACGTTAGTCCGCGTTATCGGAACATCCACTTGTGATGTGATGGTAGCATCATACAACGAGATCGGGAATAAATGCATTAAAGGCATTTGCGGACAAGTTGACGGCAGCGTAATACCAGGCATGATCGGCCTGGAAGCAGGACAATCAAGTTTCGGTGACGTTTACGCCATGTTCAAGCGTATTCTTGAATTCCCTGTAAGAAACATCCTTCCACAAGTCATCAACAGCAAACTCGACAAAGAAGAAGTTGATAAGATAGTTGAAGAAACCTGTGACAAAATCATAGTAAAACTTACTGAAGAAGCTGAAAAGATACCTGTAAGCGAAAGCACAATGATTGCCACCGACTGGATTAACGGTAGACGCACTCCTGACGCCAACCAGTTGCTTAAAGGTACAATAGCCGGCTTTACACTTGGTTCTACTGCCCCACAGGTATTCCGCGCCCTCGTTGAAGCTACAGCTTTCGGCACTAAAGCAATCGTGGACAGGTTTGAAGCTGAAGGCGTTGTCATTGATGACGTTATAGGAATAGGCGGCATAGCCCTCAAGTCTCCGTTTGTAATGCAAACAATGTGCGATGTCATCAACAAACCTATCAAAGTCTGCAACACAGATCAGGCTTGCGCCCTCGGAGCCGCAATGTTTGCTGCAACGGCAGCTGGAGTTTATGACAAAGTCGAGACTGCAATTGAAAAGATGAACAGCGGATTCTCCAAAGAGTATAAGCCACAACCTGAAAATGTAAAGGCTTATGCTGAAATATACAAAGAGTATATAAAGCTTGGAGCATTCACTGAGAAAGAAATCTTTAATAAATAATCAGCAAATTCCATCAAATCCTATAAACAAACGGGTGTGCGACCTTAATAAAAGTCGCACACCCGTTTGTTTATAAATATACAAAATAATTATTGTAATTTTATCTGCTCGATAGCTTTGCAAAGCTGATCGGGACAACTTGTATTTTTGTTTCCGCAACGGATTCCTTTTAGCTTCTTCTCAACTTCATCTATGTCCATACCCTTTACAAGAGAACATATACCTTGAAGATTACCATTGCATCCGCCAAGAAAACTTATATTACTGATTTTGTTATCATCGTCAACTTCCAGATCAATCAATTTGCTGCAAGTGCCTGATGTTACGTAAGATATCTTTTTCATTTCAATAAAAGATTAAGGGACATGCAGAAGGTATCTACTCAACCTTTTATGCACATCCCTTGTTGTATGTCTTTTTTATTATTCAGGTTTCATGTTTGTATAAACATTCTGAACATCGTCGTCGTCCTCAAGCAGGTCAACCATCTTGTCGATTGTTGCACGCTCCTCTTCAGTGACGTCTTTCAGGTCATTAGGTATGCGTGTGAACTCTGCACCTGTAACCTCGAAACCGTTTTCCTCAAGATGCTTCTGGATTTCTCCAAAGCTCTTCGGGTCGCCATAAATAGTTATTTCGCCGGTCTCCTCGTCAGAGTCGTACTCATCCTCAACTCCGTAGTCAATAAGATCGAGGATAAGCTCTTCCATGTCTACATCGTCTTTCTTCTTGAATGTGAACACACACTTATGGTCAAACAGGAAAGACAAGCTGCCCATTGTTCCGAGGTTACCGTTGAACTTATTGAATATGGCACGAACATTACCTACCGTACGGGTTGTATTGTCAGTTGCCGCATCAACAAATATTGCAATTCCATGAGGTCCGTATCCCTCATAAGTCACTTCCTTATATTCGCTCTGGTCTTTACCCATTGCGTTCTTTATGGCACGCTTAACGTTTTCCAAAGGCATATTCTCACGTTTAGCGTTGAGAATAATCGAGCGCAAATGCGGGTTGTTGTCAGGATCGGGGCCGCCGGCTTTTACAGCTATCGCTATCTGTTTACCGATTTTTGTAAATGTCCTGGCCATGTGGCCCCATCTCTTCAATTTTGTCGCTTTGCGATATTCAAATGCTCTTCCCATATTTTAAATTTTAATTGTATTTATCATTATAAATTATCTCAACTCTGCATTAAGCTCTTTCTTCAGATTTGCAATAAGCTTGTTCATCATTGCGTCAATCTGTTTGTCGTTGAGAGTCTTTTCCTCATCCTGCAAGATGAAGTTAACTGCGTAACTCTTCTTCCCCTCAGGAAGGTTCTTGCCCTCATAAACATCAAACAACTCAACTTTCTTAAGATATTTCTTTTCAGTCTGACGGGCAATTCGCTCAATATCGCTGAACTTGACGCTCTTATCTATAAGTAAAGCGAGGTCGCGGCTTACTGCCGGATACTTACTTATTTCATGGAAGCCTACAGTCTTCTTGCTTGCAGCCTTAGCCAAGGCATTCCAATGTATGTCGGCATAATAAACAGCGTTGTCGATACCGAACTTCTTAAGGAGCTTCTTGCTTACCACTCCCAATTCAGCCAATACCTTGCCGTTCCTGTCTTCAATCGACATGGCTGATGAGAATATGTCATTATCGTTTGCCTTGGTTACAATCAAGCCACCAACCAATCCGACACGGCGGAATATGTTGTCAACGTATGCTTTCAATTCATAAAAAGAAGAGTCTTCATCCGGATGAGCCCAACTGCCAGAGACGCGTTTGCCTGAAACCCATAGTCCGATATGCCTCTCCTCCTTATACGCTGCCATCGGGTTATCATGATTCTGTTTCTCCGGCGAGAATTTATATACATTGCCGACTTCGAAGAACCTTAAGTTCTGACTCTTACGGTTGACGTTATATGCAATGCTCTCCAAACCGCCGAAAAGCAAAGTCGAGCGCATGACATTAAGGTCTGAACTTAACGGATTCATTATCCTTACAAGGTTTTCTTCCTTGTAATTTGACAATCCGTCATAATATGCGCTCTTGGTCAACGAGTTGTTCAAAATCTCATTAAAGCCACAGCCAACAAGCTGCTCGCCAATGATATTTTCCAATTTATGCTTGTTGTCCTCGTCACCTTTTATTACAAGCGAGCTCTTCAGCTGCGTAGGTATTTCAACATTGTTATAGCCATATATTCGCAGAATGTCCTCAACAACGTCGCACGGACGCTGCACGTCCACACGATATGGCGGCACGCTCAGTTCAAGTCCATCTTCAGTCTCGCCCTCAATCTTCATTTCAAGGCTCTTCACGATATCCTTAACCAGCTCGACAGGTATCTCCTTACCAATCAGGCTGTTAACATAATCATACTTCAATGATACCTTGAAATCCTGCATCGGTTCAGGATAAACATCTTTTATTTCCATTGACACCTTGCCACCTGCAAGCTCCTTGCACATTATTGCCGCTTGCTTCAGGGCGTAAATAACACCATTGGGGTCGATACCACGCTCAAAACGGAACGAAGCATCAGTGCTCAAGCCATGGCGACGCGCACTCTTACGTATCCATGTAGGATGGAAATAAGCACTTTCAAGAACCACGTTAGTAGTCGTTTCATAAGTACCACTACCCTTACCGCCAAATACTCCGGCGATGCACATCGCGTCTTTCTCGTTGCATATAGCCAAATCATGACCGCCCAGCTTGTGCTCGACACCGTCTAGGGTTACGAACGGCGTACCTTCGGGCATTGTCTTTACAATTATATGATGTCCTTCAACCATGTCGGCATCAAAGCAATGCAAAGGTTGTCCATAGGCCATCATGATATAGTTAGTAATGTCCACAATGTTGTTAATAGGGCGCAAACCTATCGTGCGCAACCTTTCCTGCAACCATTCAGGACTTTCCTTGACATCACATCCGGTTATGCTGACACAAGCATAACGCTTGCAGGCATCCTTGTTCTCTATTGTCACATCGACGGGCAGCGCATTATCGTCAACAGTAAACGCCTCGCATCCGGGACGATGCAGTGACGTTTTGTAACCGTTGCGCACCAACCAGGCGTAAAGGTCGCGTGCTACTCCCCAATGTGACAGTGCATCGGCACGGTTGGCCGTAATGTCTATTTCTATCAACCAGTCGCTCTCCAGGTTGTAATACTCTGCGGCAGGCTGGCCTACCGGTGCATCCTCGGGCAATACTATTATGCCGTCGTGGCTCGTGCCGACACCTATTTCGTCCTCGGCGCATATCATGCCGAAACTCTCGACACCACGGAGCTTGGATTTCTTTATTACAAATTCCTTGTCACCGTCGTATAGCACGCAGCCTAAATCAGCTACTATGACTTTCTGTCCTGCGGCAACATTCGGAGCGCCGCACACAATCTGTGAAGGCGTCTCATGGCCGAGGTCAACGGTGGTAACATGCAAATGGTCTGAATTTGGGTGAGGTTCGCATGTCAAAACCTTTCCGACATACAGTCCCTTAAGTCCTCCTTTTACTCCTTGTACTTCTTCAAGAGAATCAACTTCAAGGCCCACGGACGTAAGAGCGTCACAAACCTCCTGCGGCGTAAGGTCGAAATCTACATAATCCTTAAGCCATTTATAAGATATGTTCATTGCAACTCGTTGTTTTTTGTTGTTCCTTTTCCAATCGAGCGCAAAAGTACTAAATTTTACTCATCCACACAAACGTTTGAGCCAAAAACTAAAATAGTAGCAAGCCGAACTATTTGATACTCAAACAAATTACAGCAATACGCTTACGGCATACGGTAAAACAGGCCGGCAAAAACAGCATTGCACAAAAAACAATGAATGTCCGTAAACACCGGAATGGTATTTGCGGACATTCATTGTTTTTACATACGACACTATATCAAAGCGCAGCCTTCAACGCTTCCGCCATTTCGGCGTACTCGTCATCAGAAAGATAAACCTGCTGCGGATTCATACGGAACACTCCTCCGAAGTCAGGACAGCCCTCATACTTCGGCACAAGATGGAAATGCAAGTGCGACAAGGTATCAGAATAAGCGCCATAATTAATTTTAACCGGATTGAAAACCTTCTGCATGGCTCTTGTGGTCCTTGCGACATCAGCCATAAAGGCGTTGCGCTCTTCATCGCTTAGCTGGTTAAGGTCGTCAACATGGCCATTGTAAGCCACTAGGCAACGGCCGTGATAAGTTTGCTCCTTGAATATAAACAAGCGTGAAACACTCAGTTTGGCAACCTCAATCATAAGGTTGTGTTGCGTCTCATTGTTCTGGCAATAAAGACAATCTTTAGGGTCACTTTTCATTTTTTAGTTTGTTTTAGTTTGTTGAACGCAGAGTGTCAAGACCTAGAAAAAGCCACATTCATACAAGCACCAAGCTGCTGCTTGCATGCAGACCAACGTCCGGCATGTCCTCCAGCCCCAACATCAACTCCACAATTTGCAAAAATACAAAAATTCCCTGACATCCAACAAAATACAAGCCTAAAAACGACACACGCAGTTTCATATATTTAGCAATCAAGTCCTAAAACAAGAGTGGCATGCGTAAGCCACGGCGACAGTCTGTCACCACATAGTCGATTATACTTACATTGTGATTTCCATTGACGCTTCAGGAAGGGCGTTGTTCGAAAATATTTTATCTTTCGGCTGACAAAAGCCATTACAGCGTGTGCAAACGCAAGTGCCTGACAATATGAACATTAACCCATTATCGGCTAAAGTGTGCATAATCACAAACGGAAAAACCAAAGAATTCGGGCATTTTTAGCACGTAAAACACCTGCTTTTACACTGAAAAAGCATGGATTCCGGTCGGCAAATAACCGTATTCTAAGAAATAAAAGGTTACCTTTCAGCATGTATTCAGCATGAAACCGGGCATTAACCAGTGTAAAATCTGCAATAAAACGGTATCAGCACAGTATGATATTCCTATTTTGCAATAAATCCCGGTAATTTCCATTTTGACAAATAGAAGCCATTTCCGGCTGTTAGCCGACATTATGTCAAAATACCTTAAGATATTGCCCGCTTGCCAATATAATGAAGGCCGCACGCTGCATGGAATTTAATTACGACTAAGACTCATTTTTATTATTCACAAAAAATGGCGCCAAAAGACATTTATTTAAGATAAAGTTTGTACTTTTGCATATAGTTTATTAATACGAAGATGGTTTTCAAAAAGAAAAGAAGATGGCACAGCGTTCCCGGACAGCCGCTTACGGAAATGGACAAGCAGATAATGTACTGGGAGAACAAGGGCAAGTTAGTGCCAACCCGCGAACTGATTAAAACGCCGGAACAAATTGAGGGCATACGCAAAAGCGGCGTGATAAACAGCGGCGTACTCGATGAAGTCGCAAAACATATACACGCCGGAATGAGTACGGAAGAAATAGACAAGATTTGTTACGACTATTGCGTAGGGCACGGTGGCGTGCCTGCATGCCTTAATTACGAAGGATTCCCCAAGAGTGTATGCACAAGCATCAATGAAGTTGTATGCCACGGCATACCTAAAGATACCGACATATTACAGGAAGGCGACATCGTGAACGTAGACTTCACCACCATTCTGGACGGATATTACGCCGATGCGTCACGCATGTTCATAATAGGCAAAACCACACCAGAAAAAGAACAGCTTGTACGTGTGACAAAAGAATGCCTTGAAATTGGAGCCGAAGCTGCCAAACCGTACGGATTCGTAGGCGACATAGGCCATGCAATACAAAAGCATGCAGAGAAATACCACTACGGAATAGTACGCGATCTGTGCGGCCACGGCGTAGGAATAGACTTCCACGAAGAACCTGAAGTCATGCACTTCGGCCATAAGGGAACAGGAATGTTGCTCGTTCCCGGCATGGTGTTCACAATAGAGCCAATGATAAACATGGGTACGTGGAAAGTGTTCATCGATGCTGAAGACCCATACGGGTGGGAAGTAATAACGGGCGACGAACTGCCAAGCGCGCAATGGGAACACACTTTCCTTATGACAGAGCATGGCGTTGAAATTCTTTCAGCTTAAAAACATTGCTTCATGAACGACATATATATATTAGGTATCGAAAGCAGCTGTGACGACACCTCAGCCGCCGTGCTGAAGAACGGCGTTCTTCTTAGCAACGTCACCGCCTCGCAAGACGTACACAAGGCTTACGGTGGCGTAGTGCCTGAACTTGCATCACGTGCCCACCAGCAAAACGTCGTGCCGGTTGTCGACCAGGCAATCAAGCGCGCAGGAATAACCAAGGAGCAGCTTTCAGCTGTTGCGTTCACGCGCGGACCGGGCCTCATGGGGTCGCTGTTAGTGGGAGTAAGTTTTGCAAAAGGCTTTGCCAGGTCGCTTGACATTCCACTGATAGACGTAAACCACCTGCAAGGGCATGTAATGGCACATTTCATAAAGGAAAGCGACGACGACCAGTCTGCTCCCCCGCTGCCGTTCTTGTGCCTGCTGGTAAGCGGCGGCAACTCGCAGATTGTCAAAGTTAATGCCTACAACGACATGCAGGTGTTAGGCCAGACCATCGACGACGCCGCCGGCGAAGCCATTGACAAATGCTCAAAGGTTATGGGACTAGGATATCCGGGCGGACCAATCATAGACCGCCTGGCACGCCAGGGCAATCCTCATGCCTACAAATTCTCGGAGCCGCACATACCCGGTCTCGACTATAGTTTCAGCGGGCTGAAAACGTCTTTCCTGTACAGCTTGCGCGAATGGATAAAGGACGACCCCGACTTCATTGAGCATCACAAGGAAGACCTCGCGGCAAGCCTTGAATTTACCATCGTCGACATTCTTATGAAAAAACTGCGGCTCGCCGTAAAACAAACCGGAATAAAGCATGTAGCAGTGGCCGGCGGAGTAAGTGCGAACAACGGACTGCGCAACGCCTTCAACGAGCACGCACAGAAGTATGGTTGGACAATATACATACCAAAGTTCAGCTACACAACCGACAATGCCGCAATGATCGGCATTACGGGTTACTATAAATACCAGGACAAGGTTTTCTGTTCAATAGACAAGCCTGCATTTTCAAAAGTAACATTTAAATAAACTTCAGATTATGGATTTTGAAAACAAAATACTTAGTAAAGAGATAAGCCAGTTCATTTGGGAGAAAGGCAAAACGTTAGGTACGGCAGAAAGTTGCACGGGTGGCAGGATAGCCGAAGCAATAATACTAATGCCTGGAGCTTCAAACTATTTCAAAGGAAGCATTGTTTCATACACTGACGAAATAAAGGAAAAACTGCTCGGTGTGAGCCACGACGTACTCGAGGAAAAAACTGCCGTGTGCGAAGAAGTTGCCATCGAGATGGTGAAAGGAGCAATCAAGGCACTTAACGTTGACTATGCAATATCTGCCACCGGCATAGCCGGTCCTGCCGGAGGCACACATGAAATTCCGGTCGGCACAATATGGCTTGCCTGCGGCAACGAGGAGAATATTGTAACACTTAAGCTCGAAGGGGATAAAGGACGCGACATGAACCTGTCAAACGCTACAACGCAAGCCCTGCAACTGTTCTTCAACTACCTGAAAGAACACTTGGCAGAGGAAAGCGAAACAACAGAAGGCCAGGAACAATAACGCCACAATTCGGCAGAACAGCGATATCAACAGAAAAACATAAAAAAGCAAGCCCGGTTCTTCTCCATAAATTGCCTCGCACAAATTTAACCAACTAACGGTGAAAACACCCGCAGGCAAAATTACGACAGGAGCCGGGCTAGCAAATTCATGAGCCGGCTAAACCGAAATCAATACTAAAAAAAATTAAAAACAACATTATCTACACAATTATTTTGATTATTCGGGAAAAGTTAGTAATTTTGCACTCTGTTTGGAATAAGTATCAAAATTAGAACAAGAAAGGTAGATAGCAATGTCGAAAATTTGTCAAATAACAGGCAAAAAAGCCCAGATAGGAAACAACGTATCACACTCAAAACACCGTACAAAACGAAGCTTTGACGTGAACCTCTTTAGGAAGAAGTTTTACTACGTTGAGGAGCAGTGCTGGATTAGCTTGAAGATAAGCGCCGCCGGTCTGCGTCTGATTAACAAGGTAGGCCTGGATGCCGCTCTGAAGCAGGCTGTTTCAAAAGGCTACTGTGATTGGAAAGAAATTAAAGTTATAGGAGAATAACCACAATGGCAAAGAAGGCAAAAGGCAACAGGGTTCAGGTGGTATTGGAGTGTACGGAAATGAAGAACAGCGGTCTTCCCGGCACAAGCCGTTACGTAACGACCAAGAACCGCAAGAACACACCCGAAAGGATGGAATTAATGAAGTATAATCCTATCTTGAAGAAGATGACTCTTCATAAGGAAATAAAATAATAATTAAAAACGCTTAGACAATGGCAAAGAAAACCGTCGCCACCCTCCATGAAGGATCAAAGGATGGCCGTGCATATACAAAGGTTATCAAGATGGTAAAGAGCCCCAAGACTGGCGCTTACATTTTTGATGAGCAAATGGTGCCCAATGAGGCAGTTAAGGATTTCTTCAAGAACTAATTGAACAGGAAAATATCATTAAGAAAGGTCGCAATTAATTTTGCGGCCTTTTTTTTGTAAATGTGAGTTCATTTTACTAATTTTGTAGCAAAATATAATAAGATATGGGATTATTTGGATTATTCAACAAGAACAAGAAAGAAACACTAGACAAAGGACTGGAAAAAACCAAACAAAGTGTTTTTTCAAAAATTGCAAGAGCTGTAGCGGGGAAATCCAAAGTTGACGATGACGTTCTTGACAATCTTGAGGAGGTGCTTATAACCTCGGATGTAGGCGTGGACACAACGCTAAAAATCATTCAACGCATAGAAGAACGTGTGGCAAGAGACAAATATGTATCTGTATCGGAACTTAACGGAATACTACGTGACGAAATATCAGCACTCTTGACTGAGAATAATTCAACTGACAACGATAATTGGGAACTCCCGTCAGATCACTCTCCGTATGTAATACTTGTAGTAGGCGTAAACGGCGTAGGCAAAACCACAACAATAGGTAAACTTGCATACCAATTCAAAAAAGCCGGAAAGAAAGTTTACCTTGGAGCTGCCGACACTTTCAGGGCAGCAGCTGTAGAGCAGTTGTCAATATGGGGTGAACGCGTCGGTGTGCCAGTAATAAAGCAACAGATGGGTTCTGACCCGGCAAGTGTTGCATTTGACACATTAAATTCAGCAAAAGCCAATTCGGCAGATGTAGTCTTGATTGACACGGCAGGTAGGCTCCACAACAAGATAGGACTAATGAACGAGCTGAAGAAAATCAAGGATGTCATGAAAAAGGTGATACCGCAAGCTCCGGACGAAGTCCTGTTGGTACTCGACGGCTCCACCGGACAAAACGCCTTTGAGCAAGCAAAACAATTCTCTGCTGTCACACAAATAACAAGTCTCGCAATAACAAAACTTGACGGAACTGCTAAAGGCGGTGTCGTCATAGGCATTTCAGACCAGTTGAAGGTTCCTGTTAAATATATCGGACTTGGCGAGAAAATGGAAGATCTCCAGCTTTTCAACAAGACACAATTTGTTGACTCACTATTTAATGTAGAAAAGTGAAAAAGAATCAGATTGATTTCATAACACTCGGATGTTCAAAAAATCTTGTTGACAGCGAGACTTTAATGAAACAATTCGAGGCAAACGGTTATAAATGCACCCATGACATCAAAAGGCCACAGGGTGAAATAGCCGTCATAAACACATGCGGGTTTATTGGCGACGCTAAAGAAGAAAGTATAAACACGATACTTGAGTTTGCCGAAGCAAAGGAGAGAGGCCGCCTGAAAAAGCTGTTCGTAATGGGATGCCTTTCACAAAGATATAAAGCTGAACTCGAAAAAGAAATTCCACAAGTTGACAAATATTACGGCAAGTTCGACTACAAACAACTGCTATCTGATTTAGGTAAGGCAGAAGTGCCTTCATGCAAAGGACAAAGAATATTAACCACGCCACACCATTATGCCTACATAAAAATCAGTGAAGGGTGTGACCGCCATTGTGCATATTGCGCTATTCCGCTGATAACAGGCAAACATGTGAGCCGTCCGAAAAACGAAATTCTTGACGAAATAAGGTATCTTGTCGGCGAAGGCGTAAAAGAGTTCCAGATTATAGCCCAGGAATTAACCTATTATGGTTTGGACATTGACGGGAAAAGGCATATCGCAGACCTCATATCAGACATTGCTGACATTCCGGGGGTGAAGTGGATTCGCCTGCATTACGCCTACCCTACTCAATTCCCTTACGAATTACTCGACGTAATGCGTGAGAAAGACAATGTATGCAAATATCTCGACATTGCACTACAACATATCTCGGACAATATGCTTTCAGCCATGAAGCGGCACATCACCAAGGCTGAGACTTATGATCTGATAAAACGAATAAGGGAGGCTGTGCCTGGAATAAACATACGCACAAC
Organism: Prevotella sp. CAG:1058; assembly: GCA_000433175.1. Lineage (GTDB taxonomy): Bacteria > Bacteroidota > Bacteroidia > Bacteroidales > Bacteroidaceae > Prevotella. The sequence continues at coordinate 66,313 of HF986650.1, read as the reverse complement.
ATTAATGGTCGGCTACCCTGGTGAAAGCGAAGACGACTTCAATGAACTTCTGGAATTCACAAAATGGGCAAAATTCGAACGCATGGGCGCATTTGCCTACTCTGAAGAAGAAGGTACATACAGTGCTAACAATTTTGAAGACAATATTAGTCAAGACGTCAAGAATAAACGCCTTGACCGCTTAATGGCCTTACAACAGGATATCAGCTCCGAAGTAGCTGCAGCAAAAGTTGGCAAAATTTTTAAAGTCATAATAGACAGGAAAGAAGGTGACTACTATATCGGAAGAACGGAATTCAGCTCGCCTGAAGTTGACCCGGAAGTACTTATACGTGCAACGGAAAAACGTTTGCGTATAGGATGCTTTTACAATGTAAAAATAACAGACTCTGAAGAGTTTGACTTATACGGCTCGGTTATATAATACATGTGCAATAAAAAGTATCATCAAGAGTTTTCATACAATGAACAATAAGGCTTTCATTTCCGAATTATCCCAAAGATTAGGCTATACGCTTGACGACACGCAAAAAATGATTAACACTGTTATTGATTCAATGAACGATGCGTTTATTGGAGGAGATGTCGTATCAATCCCGAAATTCGGTACATTTGAAGTCAAAAAACGCTTGGAGCGCATAGTCGTAAATCCCGGCACCAAACAACGTATGCTGGTACCTCCGAAATTGGTATTAAGTTTCAAGCCTATTGCTGCAATCAAAGAAAAACTAAAGAACGGAGGACAAGTATAATGGCAAAAGTTTCAATTCAAGACATAGCAAAAGCCATCGTTAATAAGCATGGTTTATCTCAAAGTGAAGCCGAAAACTTTGTCACTGTACTTTTCGATGTTCTCAACGAGGGACTTCATAAAGAAAAAATTGTAAAAGTAAAAGGGCTTGGCACATTCAAAGTCATTGACGTACGTGAACGGGAAAGCGTTAATGTCAATACTGGTGAACGAGTTTTAATAGACAGTCACGGAAAAATAACATTTACGCCAGACCCTGTAATGCGAGATCTTGTAAACAAACCATTCGCACAATTTGAAACTGTAATTTTGAATGATGGTGTTGATTTAGAAGAAATGAGCAATACACAAGGATATGCAAACGATGGTTATACGGAAAGCGCAAATATAAATGACAAGTTTGATAAAACGGAAGAAACAGCAGACGAAAAGAATAATAGCGTACAAGAAACAAACGATACTTTTATAGAAAACACTATTGAAACAGACAAAATACAGGATAACTTCAATGAACCAAAAGCAAATACTGCAACTCCCATCATGCAACCGGAAGAAGTAACAGAGGAAAATGAGACGGAACAACATGATATAGATCTTATAAAAGAAGAAGAACAATATGATGAATCTTCTATTATTAAAAAGGAGGAAGAATTAAAAACAATATTTCATCAAGAAACGTTGCAGAACAATGAATGTAAAGATAATGATGACACAACCGAACCTCAGGATAAAATACATGTAATAGAAAATTCAAATAACGATATAGATTCACCAATCACCGATTATGCAGAGGAAAAAAGAAAAATAGCCCAAACACAATGGGGAATGTTCCTGATTTTCACTTTATTGTTTGGAGCTATTACCCTAATTATCGGATATTATTGGGGGGTTAGTTCAGTTGGTCCTATAATAAGATATAAAACCGTACATATACTCAATGAGCCTATATCAACAACCGTTGAAAAAGATACATTGCACATAATTGACACTACGTCTACAAAAAAAGTCACCACATCTTCTCAAAAAGAAAAGATAAAAGTTAACAGTGAACAGCCCAAAGCAACAACAGACATTAATACACCTGCATTGGAAGCTGCAAGAACCATGGTCAGAACTGGTGCCTACAAGATAATAGGAACAGCTGAAACCATAACGGTAAAAAAAGGTGAAACGTTAAAGAAGATATCTAAATTTTATCTTGGTGAAGGCATGGAATGTTACATCCAGACTCACAATGGCATAACAGAAGTGAAAGAAGGAATGAGACTCAAAATACCCAAGCTGCAGATAAAAAAGAAATAATAGCCTACACAAGTGGATGGATTTAATCTAAAAACGATAAATGCACTATAAATGTGTTAACGGCATTTACATGGAAAAGTGGCACACAAACCTCAAAACAACTACGCATGAAAAGAATATTATTCCTTTTGCTGACTCTCAATTTAACGACATCATATGCACAAAAGAATGAAATTTACGACAATGGTATTGAGTCATTGCAAGTTGTTGCCGGCTCTAAATGGATGTCACTTCCCGTAATACAGTTAGGCAGCCACACCCCAAATGACATAATAAATATAAGCTTTGACGACCTTACACACACATACCACCGCTATGCATACAAAATAGAACATTGCGAAGCTGACTGGACTGTTTCCGACCAACTTTTCACAAGCGACTATATCAGTGGTTTCCAAGACGGCAATACAATAGAAGACTACGAAGAATCCATTAATACAAACACACTTTATACACATTACAAGTTAGAAATTCCCAACAGACAATGCTCACTGAAAATGAGTGGGAACTATAAGGTAACCGTGTATGACGAAAACAATAACGACCGCCCGATATTCACAGCTTGCTTCATGGTAGTAGAACCACTCATGGGTGTACAATTGAATGTAACACCAAATACAGACATTGACATAAACAAAGCACATCAACAAGTGGAGATGCAAGTCAACTATGGCTCGATCAATGTCACTGATTACTCAACACAAATTAAAACTGTAATTATGCAAAACCGGCGTTGGGACAATGCAAGAAGCAATACAAAACCACAATATATTATGTCAGATGGCCTTAAATGGGAACATAACCGAGACCTTATATTTCAAGCCGGCAATGAATACCATAAATATGAAATTTTAGATGTATCACATCCAACAATGGGAATCGACCGCATTATTTGGGACGGTACCAACTACCAGGTATACCCTTTCGCATGCGAGCCGCGCCCTAACTATGTATATGACGAAGACGCAAACGGTGCTTTCTATATTAGGAATAGTGACAATATAGAAAACGACATTTCTTCTGAATATGTTTTCGTAAACTACAAACTATTCGTACCAGAACAAGTTAAGGGCGACATATATATTAACGGAACATGGACTAACGACCAATTTATCCCCAAATATAAAATGGAGTTTGACGCCTTAAACAAATGCTATACAGCCCAAATAATGCAGAAACAAGGATATTACTCATATCAGTTTGTAATGCTAGACAACAATGGAGTAAGCTGTGTCGTACCTTCTGAAGGCAGTTTTTATCAAACAGAAAATAAATATCAAGCATTAATATACTTCCGTGGTAACGGCGAACGCACTGACAGACTCGTCGGATACCAAGAAGTACAAATTAAATAAATAATTAACTACATTGCATCCACCTATCTTTGACTATAACAAGAAATATAAACAAAGAATACGAATCATATAAATACAATCACATGCAATACTAAAGTGGTAATATTAAATGCATTAACTTACACCCATGCATATTACCCGTTAAGATTGAAATAATCTTCAAGTTCCTTATCTGCACTATGATTTGAATTATGTAAATCTTTAATTATCACCCCCTTCTCAAGTAAGGCAATACGGCTTGAAATGTCGACCGTATGAGTCAAATTATGACTGCTTATAAGTATCGTAGCATTACTTTGGGTATTGTAATCTTCAAGAATATGCTTCAGTATATTCTGACTTGTTGGATCTAAAAAGTTGAAAGGCTCATCAAGAATAAGTAGTTGAGGATGATTGATAAAAGCAGATATTATTCCTATTTTCTGCTTGTTTCCAGCTGAAAAGTTGCGTATCAACTTTTTTTGACCAAGTATTTCACCATTCATAAAATGCTCAAAGGCCATAACCCTGTCGTCAGTTTCCTTTTCAGACAACCCATTCACTTTTCCTATAAACCGAAAATACTCTTCAGGAGTAAGAAAGTCGATTAAAAAACCTTCGTCAATATAAGCGCCCGTAACAATCTTCCAATCTTCAGATTTAGCGACATCTACATCTTCATACCTTCCGTCTTTACACAACAAATGCATGCATACGTTGCCGTCATCTGCTTTAATCAAATCCAACATAAGTCTGAAAAAGGTTGTCTTACCTGCCCCATTATTGCCGACAAGCCCCAACATGTCCCCATCATTTATCATAAAATCGGGTATGTCTACAGCGATTCTTTCATTGAATTTTTTTCTCAAATCCGTTATTTTTATACGCATACAGCATCACTATTTTCTACATTAAATAATATATATACAAAAAATAAGAGTTAAGTATTAGGAAAAACAACATAACTCGTTGCATTAAATATATTTCCTCAATCCTTAACTCTCATTGAAATACTATTTAGACTAAACCACGTCCATGACAATTCTTAAACTTCTTTCCACTTCCACAAGGACATGGATCATTGCGCCCTGGAAGCTTATCCTTACGAATCGGCTGACGTCTAGCTTCAGCGTTCTGACGCGTATCCTGACTTGCAGCAGCCTTTTGTCCCGGATCAGTAAGCTCGTCTTTTTGCTCCGTATATTGCTGGCTTCTCTGCTCCGGAGCCGCCTCACGCACCTCTTCACGCTGAATTTCAGGTATTTGGGCGCGCATCAATATGCTGACAATACGATTATTCATCTGATTAACCATATCATCAAATAGCTTAACACTTTCAAGTTTAAATATCACAAGCGGATCTTTCTGCTCATACGATGCATTCTGCACACTATGCTTCAACTCATCAAGTGCCCTAAGATTCTCCTTCCAGCAATCATCGATGATATGCAATAAAATTGTTTTTTCAAACTGCTTGACAACCGTCTTGCATTCAGTATCATAAGCATCCTTAAGGTTGCAAGGTATGTTATAGATACGCTTACCATCTGTAATAGGCACCATTATGCGTTCATAGCGGTCGCCCTGGTTCTCAAATACCTCCTTAATTACAGGCCAGCCTACAGCCTGAATACGGTCCGTCTTACGCTTAAAGTCAGCCATGGCCATCTGGAAAGCCTTCTCAGCCAACACGTCATGACTCTCATTTGTAAACTCCTCGTAAGTAAACGGACACTCCATAGCCAGAACCTTGAGGAAATCGTCCTTGCATCCCTCATAGTCGTTCTTATCTATTATCTCGACTACGCGGTCCCAGATAATATTAGTTATGTCCATTCCAATACGCTCACCCATAAGCGCATGACGGCGTTTCTCGTAAACGACTGTACGCTGCTTGTTCATAACGTCGTCGTATTCAAGAAGACGCTTACGTATTCCGAAGTTATTCTCTTCTACTTTCTTTTGAGCACGTTCGATATTCTTAGTAACCATCGGACTCTCGATACGCTCGCCGTCCTTGAATCCAAGGCGATCCATGACACGTGCAATACGCTCACTGGCAAAAAGACGCATCAACTTATCTTCCAAGCTGACATAAAAGACAGAGCTTCCGGGGTCACCCTGACGGCCTGCACGTCCACGCAACTGTCGGTCTACACGACGGCTCTCATGACGCTCGGTACCAATAATCGCCAAGCCACCTGCAGCCTTAACCTCAGGCGACAGCTTAATATCCGTACCACGTCCTGCCATGTTTGTCGCAATAGTGACAGCTCCAAGCAATCTCTCTTCAACATGTGTTGTTCCGTCTGGATCTGTTATTGTAACCTTTCCAAGAGAGCTTTGTCCTGCCTCGGCTACGATATTTGCTTCTTTCTGATGCAGTTTTGCATTCAACACATTATGAGGAATATGTCTCATGTTAAGCATCTTGCTTAACAGCTCGGATATCTCGACAGAAGTTGTACCAACCAAACAAGGACGTCCGGAATTACGCATAACCTCGATTTCCTCAATCACAGCATTATATTTCTCACGCGCAGTCTTATATACACGGTCATCCATGTCGTTTCGGACGACGGGCTTGTTAGTCGGAATCTCAACAACATCAAGTTTGTAAATATCCCAGAACTCTCCCGCCTCAGTTATAGCCGTACCCGTCATACCTGACAACTTATGGTACATGCGGAAATAATTCTGCAATGTAATCGTGGCAAAAGTCTGTGTTGCCTCCTTGACTTTCACATGCTCTTTTGCTTCTATTGCCTGATGCAAACCGTCGCTCCACTGGCGGCCTTCCATAATACGGCCAGTCTGTTCGTCGACAATCTTCACCTCACCGTCCATTACAACATATTCATCATCCTTGTTGAACATGGTGTATGCCTTAAGCAACTGTTGCAGCGTATGCACCCTCTCACTTTGCACTGCATAATGATTAAGCAACTGGTCTTTCTTGTCAAGACGTTGCTGGTCGTCCAAATCGGTTTCGTTTTCGAGGGCTGAAAGTTGTGATGTTATATCCGGCAAAACGAACAATTCCTTGTCATTCACCTGATTAGCAAGCCATTCCGTTCCTTTGTCAGTCAAATCTACAGAGTTAAGCTTCTCGTCAACAACGAAATACAAAGGCTCTACCGCCTCAGGCATACGGCGGTTATTATTTTCCATGTAATACTCTTCAGTCTTGAGCATGCCCGCCTTAATTCCCTCTTCTGAAAGATACTTGATAAGAGGCTTGTTCTTTGGCAGGGCCTTATGCGAACGATAGAGACTCAAGAAACCTTCATCCTGCAGCTTTTGGTCGTTCTTCTCACGTCCTTCAACTATCTTTTGTTTTGCATCTGCAAGATATTGGGTAGCCAGTTTGCGCTGGACATCAACAAGACGCTCAACCAAAGGCTGATATTCCTCAAACATCTGATCATCACCATTGGGCACAGGTCCAGATATAATAAGAGGTGTACGGGCATCGTCAATCAACACGGAGTCAACCTCATCGACAATTGCATAATTATGCCTTCGTTGAACCAAATCATCGGGCGATATGGCCATGTTATCTCGCAGGTAATCAAATCCGAACTCGTTATTTGTTCCGAAAGTAATGTCTGCCTGATACGCTTTTCGTCTTTGTGGGGTGTTAGGACGATGCTTGTCAATACAATCTACAGAAAGTCCATTAAACTCATACAGCGGACCCATCCATTCCGAGTCACGCTTAGCCAAATAGTCGTTCACTGTTACGACATGTACACCGTTGCCGGTAAGAGCATTAAGGAATACAGGCAAAGTTGCCACAAGAGTCTTACCCTCACCTGTCGCCATTTCTGCAATTTTACCTTGATGTAGAACGACACCACCGAAGAGCTGGACATCATAATGCACCATGTCCCACTTCATGTCGTTGCCACCAGCCATCCAATGGTTGCTATAAATGGCCTTGTCGCCTTCAATCCTGACAAAATCCTTTGTTATAGCCAGCTCGCGGTCAAAATCATTAGCAGTAACAACGACCTCGTCATTTTCAGCAAAACGGCGGGCTGTGTCTTTCATTATGCTGAAAGCCACGGGCAGCACTTCCGTCAATGATTTCTCATATATGTCAAGTACTTCCTTGTCAAGTTTATCTATCTGATTGAATATGGTCTCACGCTCGTCTATCGGAGTGTCTTCTATTGTTGCCTTTAACTCCTCAATTTGTTTCTTCTGCTCGGCTGCCGAATCCTGGACATATCTTTGTATCTCCTTAGTCTTTGCACGCAAAGCGTCATTGTCAAGCGCCTTTATTTCAGGATATGCAGCCTTTACTTTTTCAACTATTGGCTGTATCAACTTCATGTCCCTTGTTGATTTATCACCGAAAAGAGACTTCAAGAAACTATTTAAACCCATATTATATTTATATTCTTCTTAAATTTATTAATGTTATTCTTATGCAAAAGTAATTAATTTATCCGTTAAATAAGATTAGTTTCACCACTTTTGCTTTTTTATTTATGTTTTTGTACGTTAAAACGCCTAAGTTTAATACAACGGTGAGGCCGAACATGCGTTTGGCGCCCTTATTCTTATCGCCTTTGCAATTGTCGGGGCTATTCTGTCAATAGTGACAGGCGTAGATATTTCTTCTGCTGTAAAGTTTGCCCCATACAATATCAAAGGGAACGGCATCAGGCTCTCCTTAGATGTATAATGCTGGAACTTCTCCTCATTAAGCAACTTCCAGCCCGGCAATAATTCAATTACAATATCACCACAGTTGTTTGGATAATACCAATTACGGAGTTTTGAGCTGTTCTTATCCCCTGACAAAAGAAGGTTCTTACTGGTAAAAACATTGGCAACTCCAGATAGTTGCATAAGGAACGTTTGAGCACGGCTCAGCAATTCGCTTGTATTAATACGTTTTTGCTCAATTTCCTTTATATTCAAGAAAAGTTGGTTATAGAAACAACTTTCAACATACTTGTCCTGTCCGTATACGGCACCAAGATACATGTTCAGCAAATTGGCGTTACGGTCCATACGGAACGTTCCATACGGTATGCGGAATTTCTTATAATCGACCTCCGCTTCCGTACAATATCCAGTACTTGTTATTATAAAGAGTACATTACTTTTGCCTATCCGGCTCTCGATCATGGACGTAAGCCTGTCGAGCTCCTTGTCTATCCTGACATATTTGTCCAACAGTTTTTCCTTGTCGAGCTTGTCATCCTTAATCGGCACTTTAGCGTCATAAGTAATTGACAACATGTCAGTAATATAATCAGATCCCATGCCGTTGACTTCAACACATTTCAAGGCAAGGTCGGTTATATTCTCATTAATGTTGCCTTCGGCAAGAGTGTTTATATTGGTCAGGTTATAAGACTCCAACCATTTGGGCGCACGCTTGAAATAATATTTTGACGAGCACCAGCATTTTGCACCGTCATTAAACCACATTGCGCCGTCGGCGGCATGCCCTCCGCCTATCACGGCCGCATCGCGGTCATAAGCAATACTGTATACAATAGCCGCACCGTCTGTGGCAATCTTCAACTCGTCGTTTATGGTTGTTGTTGCAATATTCTTCGGTGAAGTCCGTTCGTCTGTAAATATTCCTTCACTGTCATTGTCATCAACACAATCCACCTGTACTAACGAGCCTTTGTCAAGCCATCTGAATCCGGTTATTCCGTTGTTGGAAGGTGAAGTTCCCGTCACTATCGACGCTATCGACGACGCACGGTCGATAGGGGCAAACGTATATTGGGCGTTGCAGTACA
>HF986650.1:0-57114 GCA_000433175.1 Prevotella sp. CAG:1058 | reverse complement strand
TGTTGCAATAGTTTCTTGAAGCCGTCGCTCCCATAAGAGGGCATGAAAGCCTCTACATAATCGGAGCGTAACTGGTCAATGGCAATATTGACGACAAGCCTAGGGACAGGCCTCGACACTTGTGCGTTTACAACACCACCCGCGACAACGGCCATAATCGTGGCTGTTATATATTTGTTTATCATTTCAGGCAGATAGATATTTCTTTTGATAAATAATATTCCACACACTTCTTACCAGCAAAGATAATGCCAAAACGTACATTCCCTCTGCATATTGTTGAAAAAAGCCACCAATAAAAAATAATGCTATTGGCAGCATACTCCAATTCCAAAACTTGTCAGCCTTATGCCTGCATGCATTTTTAGCCACGCGGTAAACAAAAAACAACGGCAGCGGATTGAGCAGCAACACCTGAAGGTTTGTACTCGTAGCTGGATGTTCAGAAAAAAGCATCATGAAAACAACAATGCCCAAACAGCCGACAAATACCATCATAATTGTGTCAAACAGCCATAGCTTTTTTCTCTTTAAAGCCTCTATAAGTGTAATTATTGCTACCACGAAAAATATCATCCACGCACATTGCAACGGCCGCAACGGGAAGCCTCCGTCTGCGCCCACAGACGGGCAATCAACTATAACAGATGACTGTACGACCAACGGCTGCGTGGTCCCGTCAGAGTTCGTTATGACAGCACTGTCGAAATCTTCCTTCAAAAGGAACGGCAAAAACTGGTGCTCGCTAACCGAAGTACTTCTGTCTGCATTGAAACCTAACAGAATATCATTTCCAAAACGTGCCCATGGATAATCTTCGTTAAACGAATGGATCAATTCACGGTAAGACGGATATCGTTTCTCCTTGCCAGGGAATGAGACGACGCGCTGCATATTATTTATTAATATGTCGCGCGCGCGAGTAGTACAATTATCATAAAAATAATTGTACCGGTAAGTCCTGTTTTGTGGCTGGTAATTTAATTCTATGGCATCACGGATGGCTGCCTTTTCTTCGGCGGACAGATTCAGTTCCTGTTGGACAACAGACCTACCCTCCTCACCATATTCCAATTTGAAATACTCATAAGGCACAATCCCCATCTCGTAATCCGTTATTCCAAAAATGAACCTTAATATAAAAAAAGGCTTATTGAACGAGAATACGCCGTAGTTTACAACTGCATCTATACCTTTACCATAGTCAGTATATCTTATAGCCGTATGACCGTAAAGACTGTAAACTTCACTTCCAGGCGAGCATGTCAGCAAACTTATCCTTATCGAATCGTGTTCCGAAGAAGCTGTGCCTGCATTATTAGCAGCACGTATCCCACTGATATTCAGCGAGATCAAGCACATCGTCAACAGCTTTATGATATATCCTTTGAGTTTCACGATGCAAAAATAGCTCATATTTCTCATTTGGCGCACTATTATTTCAAAAAAAACAATAATTTTGTGTGCTGAAAAGAAAATGTCAATAGAATGACATCACGGCACATACAGCGCACAAACAATCCACAGACTCCCCCCTGTCCTACTCAAGGCACACAAGTGTTTATTTATCAAGGACTTTAGATACTGTTTTCAAAATGCTGCATTTTACCTTGCAAAAGACCACCTTTTAAAAGACAAAAGGTTAGCTTTGGAGAGTCAAAAGGCTACATTTTATAACGTCGGTTAAGTACTAGAAATAATGGCTGCAAAAACGGCCGAGCAGGCCTATCGCCTGCCATCCTCAAATACGACTCATAGGGTTTCTATTATTCACAAAAGTTCCATTATCAGAATTCCGCCGACACTGCCTAAAAATAAAAGAATGTGCAACTACAGTTATCTACACATACTGACCACGACGAAAATAGCTACTTTTTATTTATTTAACGACCATATATCGTGTACGGATTTGGATTTTTCAGAAAAAATGCCCACCTTTGCAAACGTTTTTTGTCCGATGGGACTTTAACTGCATAGAAAAAATAAAGATGATTTTACATAAAAAAATAATCGGCACGGTTCTATTGGCATCGCTCTACGTAGCGCCAGCCATAGCCCAGAGCGGCACAAATTCGCCTTACAGTCAGTACGGATTAGGACAATTAAGCGAGCAGACAAGCGGATTCAACCGTGGAATGAACGGTCTAGGATTAGGTTTCAGGGAACACAACCAAGTTAATTACATCAACCCTGCATCATATTCATCCATCGACTCATTGACTTTCATATTCGATGCCGGTCTTTCCGGACAAGTTACCAATTTCAGTGAGAACGGACAAAAAAAGAATGCAAACAACGCCGACTTCGAATATGCAGTAGCAGCATTCCGTGCAAGCAAACATCTAGGCGTAAGCTTCGGTATAATTCCATTTACAAACATAGGCTATAATTACTCAATAAGCGGCTACCTTAACGGCGACAAGAGCACCACTTTCACAAACACTTATAATGGTAGTGGCGGCATGCACCAAATTTACTTGGGTGCAGGTTGGGAATTCGTCAAAGGGCTTTCAATCGGTGCCAACGTATCTTATATTTGGGGAGACATAGACCGTTCTGTCGTAAACAGTTACAGCGACGGCTATATAAACACGCTCTCAAAATATTATACAGCAACAATAAGCAGTTACAGGATTGACTTTGGATTGCAATACACTTTGCCGCTGAACAAGAAGAATTCGTTGACCTTAGGTCTCACATACGGCCTTGGACACAAGTTGAATTCAGACCCGTCATGCATGGTGATTTCAACCAATACGACAACCGCCGTAGCAGATACGACATCGTTCACCGTCAACAACGGACTTGAGATACCGACATCATTTGGCGCCGGACTAACATGGAATAACAATAACAAATTGAAACTAGGAGCAGATTTCACATATCAAAAATGGGGTGACACAAAGTTCCCGGTTTACAAAGTAATAAATGATGTACCGTCATACAGCCTGTCTGACGAGTATTATTCAGACCGATACAAGCTTACCATAGGCGGTGAATTCTGCAATAACGAAACAAGCCGTAATTTTATAAACCGAATACGCTTCCGTGCCGGTGCATCATACGCATCATCATACTACAAAGTAAACGGACAGGACGGACCTGACGAAATAAGCGTAAGCGTAGGTTTCGGCATACCTATTGTAAATGCATACAACAACCGTTCAATACTGAACATATCAGGCCAATGGGTACGTTCGGAAGCCCCAGGCATGCTTAAAGAAAACACATTCAGAATAAACATCGGCATAACATTCAACGAACGTTGGTTCATGAAGTGGAAAGTCGAGTAATGCGACATAACTTTCCGGTATTTTGAAACTGATATTCAACATATTCATTATTGTACTTGTCCTTGCATCATGCCAAGAAGGACATGAGCATACGGCACCTGCTGTAAACCCTAGGGATTCAGCCTCGATGATGGTATCTTACGGAGTCAACACCCTAGTATCTGACTCCGGTATGATGAAATACCGTATTGTCACTGAATGTTGGGAAGTAAACCAAGTCAGGAATCCATCAAGATGGATATTCGAGAAAGGACTTTTTCTCGAACAGTTCGATGAAAAATTCCATGTAGAAGCATACATACAGTGCGATACCGCATATTATTTTGACCAAAAGAAACTATGGGAATTAAGGGGCCGGGTAAAGATCAGAACTATCGACGGATTAAGATTCTCTAGCGAGGAATTGTATTGGGACCAAAATAAGCATGAGCTTTACAGCAACAAATATTCAAGACTTATAACTCCCGACAGGGAAATGGAAGGCACATATTTCCTAAGCGATGAGCGTATGACCCATTACACTATTACAAACTCCAAAGGTTCGTTCGTAAGAGGAGGTATGGGTAATACCGAAGGAGACAGTATCCTGGCAGCCCCCGATACTATCAAAGCGAAAAAGCGTCTTCCAACAACACCATCAGCAAAGAAAACCCAATGAGAACAATAATATAAAGTGCTTAAAGTCAACAACGAAGAAAGTTTTTAACAGAAAAATAATTGTTTTTATTTTCTTTTTTGTAATTTTGTGCGCTAAATAACATAAATATCCATATCAAGAAAATAATTAAAAAATAAATAATTGTAATAATGGCAGTTTTAGGAAAAATCAGAAGCAAAGGCGTAATCCTGATTGGTGTCATAGGATTCGCCCTTTTTGCATTTATCGCCGAAGAGTTCTTCCGTTCTTGCGATGCAGTAAGTAATGAAAGGAGAGCACAAGTAGGTGAAGTTTTAGGTAACAAAGTAAACGTACAAGACTTCCAGAAACTTGTTGACGAATACACTAACGTCATCAAAATGACACAAGGACGCGAAAACCTTTCAGACGAAGAACTTAATCAGGTTAAAGACGTCGTATGGAACACTTACGTACAGAATGAAATCATCAACAATGAAGCCGAAAAGCTCGGACTGAAGGTTACCGACCAGGAGTTGCAGAATGTTCTCAATGCAGGAACCAATCCGATGCTGCTCCAGACTCCGTTTGTGAACCAGCAGACTGGACGTTTCGATGCTAACATGCTCAAACAGTTCCTTGCTGAATACAAACAAGCTCAGGGAACAAATCCTCAACTTGCAGATCAGTATGCAAGTCTCTATGAATTTTGGACATTCATTGAGAAGTCTTTACGCCAGCAACTTCTTGCACAGAAATACCAGACTCTGTTCGCAGGATGCCTGTTGTCTAACCCAGTATCAGCAAAAATGGCATATGATGGCGAGAACCAGGAAAGTAATATCCAGCTTGCATCATTTGCATATTCATCAATCAATGACAATAAGGTAAAAATAACAGACAGCGATCTTCAGGCTAAATACGACGAGCTCAAACCGCGTTTCAAGCAATATGAAGAGACTCGCTCAATAAAATATGTTGATTACCAGGTCATTCCGTCTGCTGCTGACCGTAAAGCCCTTGACAAGACTGTTAATGAATACATGGCAGTACTTAAGGATACGGCAGATCCTTCAGGCATAGTAAGAAAGAGTGGTTCTACTATCTCTTACTTGGGAATACCGCAGACAAAATCAGCATTCCCATCAGACATAGCCGCTCGCCTAGACTCTATTGCAGTTGGAACGACGACATCGCCAGTTGAGAACAAGATCGACAATACCATCAACATAATACGCCTGATATCAAAATCAGAAATGCCTGATTCAATACAGTTCCGTGCAATTCAGGTCAGCGGTGCGACCGCAAACGAAGCTACGAAAAGAGCTGACAGTATTTACACAGCACTTCAAGGTGGAGCTGATTTCGAGGCTATCGCCAAGAAATACGGACAGACAGGAGAGAAGACATGGATAACCTCTGCCCAATATCAGAACGCTCCGTCAATGGATAACGACACTAAGTCATACATCCAGGCACTTAACACAATGGGACTCAACGAGACAAAGAATCTCAAAATGACCCAAGGCAACATCATTCTTCAGATAACCGACAGAAAGGCTATGACAACCAAATATGTTGCTGCAGTGATAAAGAAACCCATTGAGTTCTCTAAAGAAACCTATTCAGAAGCATATAATAAGTTCAGCCGCTTCGTAAGTGAAAATCAGACACTTGAGGCCATGCAGAAGAATGCGTCAAAATACGGATTCACTGTAAGGGAACGTGATGACATGCGTAATTCTGAACACTATGTAGCAAATATCAAAGATACTCGTGAAGCCATGAAATGGCTGTTCGAAGCTAAGGAGAATGAAATATCGCCCTTGTACGAATGCGGAGAGAATGACCGCTTACTTGTTGTAGTATTGACAAAAATCAATAAGATCGGCTATCGTTCTCTTGACGACGAAAACGTAAAGAGCTATATCCGCAGTGAAGTTTTACGCGACAAGAAGGCTGAAATGCTCATGGCACAAGTCAACGGCGTAAAAGACATGGCTGGGGCAAAAGCTAAAGGTGGCAAGATTTCAACCGTAAACCAAGTTACATTTGCTGCTCCTGTATTCGTACAGACGACGGGCATGAGCGAACCGGCACTTAGTGGAGCTGTTTCTGCAACAGCCAAAGGCAAGTTCTGTTCACAAGCAGTAAAAGGCTTCGGTGGTGTATACCTGTTCCAGGTAACAGACAAAAAAACTCGTTCAGTAAAATATAACGAGAAGGAGTACGAGCAGCGCCAGCGTCAAAGAATAATGCAATACGCAGGCAACTTCATGCAGGAATTATACTTCAAGGCTGATGTAAAAGATAATCGATATATGTTCTTCTAATAGGACATAAAGATTATAAGTAAAATCAACGGGCATCTAGAATTCTAGATGCCCGTTGATTTTACTATGATTGATACCAGCAGAACTATTAATGACAATTTATGTTTCTGTGTAAAAACTAATCACACCAAATCTAATAAATTGTCTTATCATAAACAACTTCCGGATCAGGAGTGCCTGAAATCATATCATTATACGCTTTAGACAAATCAGACTTATCAATATCTATTTCCCTATTAACAGGCCTGCCATCGTCAAGCAAAGAATGAGAGAAAAGCCATTCATACGTTTTTGTCATATACAAAACACGAGCTAAAGCTCCGTGGAAAGCCCCTTGCAACCAATCATAACGTAGACGCTGGTCTTCATCATTTTCCTGTAATTTTTCCACAACAATTTTTGACTGTTTTACCGGTACAGCCCTATCCGCCGTACCATGCATAATCCAAAGAGGAACCTTTCCCAGTCCATTCATATCTTTCAGAGTACAGCCACCACACAAAGCCATTGCAGCAGCAACCTTTTCCGGATAAGTCCCGGCAAAATCAAGAGTGCCATATCCACCGAGACTCATGCCAATGACATAAACACGAGTGGAATCCATTGCGTAATGTTTTTTCGTCCAATCCAACATTGAAGAAATTTTATCAGGATCCCATGCCCCACCTGGATTCTGTGGCACTAGCACCAAAGCTTCAATCTGTCTCCCTTTAACTATTGCATCAAGCGGTCCATACCGTTTCACTTTATTCAAGTTACGCCCGCACAGGCTTTGACCGTGCAAAAAGATTATTACCGGGGTGTTCTCCAATGAATAATAATAATCCGTAGGCGTATAAACCCAAAAGTTATATCCTCCTGGTATTGAATCTTTCACCGGACGTAGAAAATCATATTGCGCATGAACGCCTTGTGAAGCAAACAGTATTAGGAATAATGACAAGAACGAGCGTCTGAACGACCTAAGCATTTTATTCATATAATGAAAACAATAGATGCTCTTTGTCAATGCTGATTCGGTTATTGGTATGACATCATTCAAATGAACATTGTGAAACATTATAAAAACAAACAATAATTATATCAATATCAGATTCTGTCTAACACCAAACGTATCAAATCGTCTATATGTGTCTTATATCCAGTATCGCTTTTCTTAGTAAGCCGGTTCGCTATAACCATACAACATGTTGTAGCCTTATGTCCCATAAGGCATGACAAGCCTGCAAGCGCCGAACTTTCCATCTCGAAATTAGTTATTTTCAAGCCATCATATTCAAAACTTTCAATTTTCTTATTCTGGTTAGGATCTGCCAAAGGAATACGGAGTTGACGTCCCTGAGGTCCAAAGAAACCACCACATGCGACAGTAACACCACGAACCATGTCATCTTGGGCAATCCGTTCAATAAGTTCATCATCTGCGTCAATAACATATGGTGCTGGTGCACATATATTACCACTCCATCCCAAATGATTAATCAAAGCACGCTCCATGGCCAAATCGCACACAGCATTGCGACCGGCATAGAAATTAAGCAATCCATCAAAACCAATTGACTTAACCGAACAGATAAAAGAGCCCTCAGGCGTATATGTCTGTAAACCACCACATGTTCCAATTCTAACGAACTCAAGTTGCCTAAATTCATCTTTCTCCATACGTGTACAAAAATCGATGTTTGCCAAAGCATCCATTTCATTAAGTACAATATCAATATTGTCACAACCTATTCCAGTAGAAGTTACTGTGATGCGTTTACCACTATAAAGACCTGTTATACTATGAAACTCACGACTCTCGACTTCACATTCGATTGAATCAAAATGTGATGCAACCAAAGTTACACGTCCAGGATCGCCTACGAGTATAACTTTATCAGCTAACTGACACGGTTTCAAATGCAGGTGAAATACACTTCCATCTTCATTTATAATTAATTCTGATTCAGCAAAATATCGTTTTTCCATATATTATAAATTTAAGTTGTATATATGTTAAATAGATTTGCGGCATAAAGTCATAATTACCGCTCAATCATATTCTCCGTATTTCTTATTTCCTTCTCTAATGTTTTTATATACCCACGAAGGTCCTCAAGCTGTTTCTCCGCTTTCAATATATCAGCCCCCAATTTTCTCCTTACTGCCTGTGAGCTTTTAGAATAACTTTGCCTGAAAGAGTCAAGCCTTTTAGACAAATCATCGGCAGACTTATTCAGCTCATTGAGTTTCATAAAACGTTTCCTGTTTGCAGGTGACTTAAAGTCCTTCAAAGACTTATAAATCGTATGATCATTTACAATAAAGTATATTGAACTTCTCTTCACATTGTCACGCTTTTCCAATAGCTTACTAAGTCTCTCACGTCCGGCTTCAAGTTCCGTCTTATCCGTCCACGTATCTTTTATACTATACAGTTCAGCATAATTATATAATTCGTCATCGTCAACATCCTCGGAATCGTATATTTTACGCTCTTTCTGAGGAACAAATACGTACACACATACATTATCTCCATCTTGCCTGCGGTCTGTCACCAACCATCCCAAACCATTAAATTCATCGATAATACAGTAAAAGTCATTATCCTTAGAATTATAAGGTAGACCCATATTCTCCGGCTTATAAAACTTTTCCGAACTTATGTCGTATCTAGTAACATAAATATCGTACCCTCCTAATCCGCCTTTACTTTTTGCTGCGAAATAAAGCGTTGTTCCGTCTGCAAGCATAAACGGATAATTTATGTCCTCAAAATCATCACCAAAGTCATTGATCTGTTTTACGTTGGTCCATTCATTATCCAGCCTGTCCGCTGAAAACATCTTGTAATGCCCGTCTTTACCTTTCTTGGCAAAAAACATCCTGTTACCGAACCCATTTACATAAGTATATGCAAACTGTTGGCCAGTAGTATGATTCAATCTGTCGTAAGTACTTATTTGTCCAAAATCCTTCTCCAACGGAATCTTGTCTATAAAATCCGTCTTAGTGGCGATAAAACTGTCAATAACTAATATCTGGGCCGTTGTCGGCAACATACTTTCAAACAATTCGTCCGACTTACCAGGCAATTCGGCTTTTCCTTTGTTCGACTTGTTTACTACCACATTCTTCCTTACTTGCGACATCGACAAAACACTTGTCGACAGCAATATCAACAACAATGATACAATTCTTGTTTTAAGCATATTGATAAAATCTCTTTTGTCCTTAGTTCCAAAATATACCAGGCATATTGCGAAATTCAGTCAAGGTCGCTTTCCGGAACAATAATGCCTGCTGATTATACCTTATGCAAAGATAGGAATTTATATCGAATTTATGTATCTGCAACATTGTTTTTTCCTAGTTTTCCAGCTGTTTAACGAATTTTATGTGCTTTGGTTATTCCCCTACAGTCACAATCTGTAAAGCAATTCTTACTATGAATATTATGCTACCCAATTATTCAGCACGCATTTCTCTTAATTATTACAACGAGTAATCATCATTATTAAGTATTTTGAAGCAAGATGAAACACATATCCATATTTTTTTGTTATTTTTGCAACACTTAAAAAAAGAAAGAAGATGAGACTATCCGAATTAAATACAGGCGAAAAAGGAGTAATTGTAAAAGTTTTAGGACATGGAGGCTTCCGCAAGCGCATCGTAGAGATGGGCTTTATAAGAGGAAAGATGGTAACAGTTTTATTAAACGCTCCACTTCAAGATCCTGTAAAATACAAAATAATGGGATACGAAATCTCACTTCGCCACTCCGAGGCTGAGATGATTGAAATCATTTCTACCGAAGAAGCCCGTCAATTGGAAGAAGAGGAAGCACAGAAACTTGGACTGGCAGAGATATCAGACAACACAAACGACGATGATGGCCGTTTTACCGACGAGCGGTTACACAAGGCTGCACTAAAAAAGAGCCACATAATCAACATAGCCCTTGTTGGCAATCCAAACTGTGGCAAGACGTCACTATTTAACTTCGCTTCCGGCGCACACGAACGTGTAGGCAACTATTCCGGCGTAACCGTTGACGCCAAAGAGGGTCGTGCCGAATATGCCGGTTACCAATTCAATCTTGTCGACCTGCCCGGAACTTATTCACTTTCAGCCTACAGCCCAGAAGAGCTTTACGTACGCAAGCAGATTATCGACAAAACTCCAGACGTAATAATAAACGTCATTGATGCGAGCAACCTTGAACGCAACCTTTACCTTACCACGCAACTGGTCGACATGAACCTCAAGATTGTCGGGGCGCTTAACATGTTCGACGAATTCGAATCGCGCGGCGACAAATTGGATTACGACAAGCTTGGAGAACTATTCGGCATTCCGCTCGTCCCAACAGTATTCAGAAACGGAAGAGGTGTGGATGAACTTTTCAATACTGTAATCAACGTATACGAAGGAGAAAGCCTGAAAGGTAAGAACCGCCAACGACACGTACACCTGAACCATGGCAAATATATCGAGCAGGCCATAGACGAAATAAAGAAGGAGATACAGAAGGATGAACAAATAAGATATAAATATTCCACACGCTTCTTGTCGATTAAATTGTTGGAAAAAGACTCCAACATAGAAAATTTCGTAAAGTCATTGCCAAACGGGGAAGAAATAATTGCCACGCGTGACAAAGCCGCCGAATATATAATGACCGAAACCAAGGAAGACAGCGAGACAGCCATTATGAACGCGAAATATGGAATTATACATGGCGCTCTGCACGAAGCCGGATGCGAGGAAGGTACACGCACCGATACATACCAGCTTACCCACGTACTAGACTCCTTAATTACCAACAAGTACGTCGGTTTTCCGATATTCTTCCTGTTTCTTTATATCATGTTCGAGGTCACGTTCACGTTAGGACAATACCCCATGGACTGGATTGAAGCCGGAGTGAACGCATTGGGCGGTTTGGTAAAATCGACGATGCCAGACGGACCGTTGAAAGACATGATTGCAGATGGGGCCATAGCCGGAGTCGGTGCTGTAATAGTGTTCCTTCCACAGATACTCATCCTTTATTTCTTCATTTCGTTCATGGAAGATTCCGGCTACATGGCAAGAGCCGCGTTCATCATGGACAAACTGATGCACAAGATGGGCCTTCACGGCAAATCTTTCATACCACTCATCATGGGATTCGGTTGCAACGTTCCAGCTGTAATGGCCACACGCACAATAGAAAACCGCAGGAACAGGCTAATTACAATACTTGTACTGCCGTTGATGAGCTGCAGTGCAAGACTACCAATATACATAATGATAATTGGCACGTTTTTCGCCGTCGAGTACCAGTCGGTCATCATGATTTCACTCTATGCAATCGGCATAATCCTTGCCGTACTGATGAGCCGTATTTTCAGCAAATGGATGATAAAAGGCGACGATACCCCATTCGTAATGGAGCTACCGCCTTACCGCTTCCCCACCGCTAAAGCCATAGCCAGGCACACATGGGAAAAAGGCAAGCAATACCTCAAGAAAATGGGTGGAATAATCCTTGTTGCCAGTGTTATTGTGTGGGCATTAGGATATTTCCCGCATGACGAAAGCTTGAGCAACCAGGCGCAAAAAGAGCAGAGCTACATCGGGCGCATAGGCAAAGCCATAGAACCGGTATTCCGTCCACAAGGCTTCGATTGGAAGCTTGACGTAAGCCTCGTTGCTGGCATCGGCGCAAAAGAAATTGTAGCCTCAACCATGGGCGTACTTTATGCCGACGACGAAACCGTTGCTGACGATACGGCAGACAACTCAGGCAAATATGGAGTATTGCGACAAAAGATGGAAACAGACGGAATGACACCACTCATAGCGTTCTCTTACCTGCTGTTCGTACTCATCTATTTCCCCTGCATAGCAACCATAGCAGCTATAAAAGGCGAAACAGGCAGTTGGAAATGGGCGGTCTTCGCAGCCGGATACACAACGCTATTGGCATGGATCGTATCAGCCTGCGTCTACCAAACAGGCATGCTGATATTATGACGACAGGAACGGACAGCACCTGTACTTGTCGGAAAAAAGTTCAACCACTAGTACGCGCCAACTAGCACGGAGATGTATAACGGCCTGACAGGAAGCCACTTAGCCTGCACGGCAGGCTAAGTGGGAATTAGCAAAAAAACAAATGGGAACCCAAAGGCATCCTTTTACGCTGAGAAAGGATGCCTTTTATCATGTAAGATGTAACCTTTTACACGCCCAAAGGCTACCTTTTGGAAATATAATAAACAAGGCTTCTTAAACAGAGAAATACACTAATATAACCTTACCAGATAAGATACACATCCGACATACAGTTTCAAAGACTGTACAGAAGTTTTTTCCACCGCTGTTACGTCATTTGTCTGAATTGTCTTGGAAATTCCCGCTTATTGAATTAACTTTGCCGACGAAATCAAAGAAACATGATACAACAATATCCGTCACAACTATTCAGCAAGGCCGTCAGCGAACTTTCCGGACTGCCCGGTATTGGACAAAAAACAGCTTTGAGGCTTGCCCTATTCATACTAAAGCAAGACGAGGACAAGGTTGAGCGTTTTGTCAACACAATAAGCGCCATGCGCAAAGAAATAAGGCACTGTAAGATATGCCACAACATAAGTGACACTGAAATCTGCCCGATATGCTCAAACACGCACCGTGACAAAGAAACGGTATGCGTGGTTGAAAACGTACAGGACGTTATTGCTGTAGAAAACACCCAACAATTCAACGGCTTGTACCATGTATTGGGTGGTGTCATCTCTCCAATGGACGGCATAGGGCCAAACGACATCGAGATTGACTCGCTGGTAGAGCGTGTGAATGAAGGCGGCATAAAAGAAGTAATACTAGCACTCAGCTCGACAATGGAAGGAGACACCACTAATTTTTACATATACAGGAAATTGGCAAAATCGGGAGTTAAGCTAAGCGTCATTGCCAGGGGAATCTCTGTTGGCGACGAACTAGAATACACCGACGAAGTCACACTTGGAAGGTCTATAAAAAACAGGATACCGTTTGAAGAAAGGCAATAATCCTGCTCACGCCATGTTTCGGAACATGGTTAATACACTATAACAACTCAGGAAATATGAAAAGAACAAGAAACATATTAATGACCGAAATGCTCGCCAGCATAATAATATCGCTGGCAATAGTAACTCTTTACGAAACGGAAATATTATCACCTGGTACACTCGAATGCGACACAAATACCGAGTTCCTAACAGTCTCGATAATGGAAATCATGACAATCTGCATGATACCGCTGGCGCTCAGATTGTTTAAATTCAAGAAAATAAGCACAATCCTTCAGAATACTCAGGAATACGGGCTGCTAAGACTGGGCAGCCTGAGAATGGCCATGTTATGCATCCCACTCATTGCCAACACCCTGTTGTATTATATCTTCGGATTTAATGTGGCATTCGGCTACATGGGCATAATATGCCTTGTTTGCCTTATTTTCATCTATCCCAGCATGTCAAGATGCGAAACTGAAACGAACAAGAAATGAAGCTGTCGATAATAATAGTAAGCTACAACGTAAAGCACTACCTGCACCAATGTATTGACAGCCTGCTAAAAGCGGTCAAGGATATTGATGCCGAAATCTGCGTAATTGACAACCATTCAAAGGATGGAACAGTTGACTCTCTTAAAAGCTACGGCAAAAACATAAAAATAATAGCAAGCCCCCATAACAACGGGTTTGCAAAAGCAAACAACATTGCAATAAGACAGACTTCGGGAGACTACGTGCTGCTGTTGAACCCAGACACGTTCGTTAGCGAAAATGCAATTAAAGACTGCCTTGAATTCATGGACGCCCATGCTGACGCGGGCGGACTTGGCGTGCAGATGTTGAAAAGCGACGGCAGCAAAGCACTTGAAAGCCGCCGCGGTCTCCCTACTCCGATGACATCATTTTACAAGATGTGCGGCCTATGCGCCAAATATCCCACAAACAAGCGTTTCGGTAAATACTACATGTGCGACATGTCGTGGGACGAACCTGGCAGGATTGAGATCATAAGCGGAGCTTTCTTCATGGCAAGAAGGTCTGCATTAGACAAAATAGGACTCTTGGACGAAGACTTTTTCATGTACGGAGAAGATATCGACCTGTCATACCGACTGTTGAAAAAAGGGTATTCCAACTGGTACCTGCCTGTGAAAATACTGCACTATAAAGGTGAAAGCACACAGAAATCGTCGTTCAGGTACGTGCATGTGTTTTACGTGGCAATGCTAATATTCTTCCGAAAACATTACGGGCATCTCAGCTTCTGGCTGTGCATCCCCATTAAAATGGCCATCTATATCAAAGCCACATTCGCACTAATGAAAATGTTGACCGAGAAAGTAAACAAGACCTTGGGCTTTACAAATAAGCACGGGAACAAAAGTCCACGCTACATATTCATCGGTTCAGCAAAATCAATTAAGGCATGCCGGGAGATTGCAGCCAGAAACGGACTAGATGCGGAATTCTACGAATCAGACGAAACATCGAACAACGGTGGGCATGCAAGATTCATCGAGAATGCCGGCAACAATCTTGTCTATGCCGTCTACGACGTAAGCTCGTACAAATATGAAACGATTCTGAATATATTCTCTAAAAATGTTAAAAACAATATTCTTATTGGAACATACCATCCAAAATACAATATTATAATAACTGATAACGAAATTATAAGCTGATGTGCGAAAAACTACCGTTGGTCAAACTGCGGGCCATCGAGCCTGAAGACCTCGACATTCTTTATGGCATAGAAAACGACATGAGCCTATGGAATGACAGCATAACAAGCGTGCCCTACTCTCGCTATATGCTTTACGACTATATTGCCAATACAAGAAACGATATTTACACAGACCGCCAGGTACGCATGATGATTGAAAACAACAAGTGCGAGGTAGTTGGCATCGTTGACCTTATAAACTTCGACCCCAAACACCTGCGTGCCGAAATAGGAATAGTCATAAAGCGTGATTTCAGAAACCTTGGTTATGCGCAATCAGCAATAAACAAAATAAAGGAATATTCACTTAACATATTACACTTGCACCAACTTTACGCGTGTATTGACAAAGAGAACGTGCAATCATTGAATCTGTTTGAACGCTGCGGTTTTATCTGCACAAATGAGTTAAACGATTGGTTATTTGACGGAAAAAAATATCATAAAGCACTTTTAATGCAACTTTTATTATAAAAAGTTCGAATAAAATTTGGTCGTATGAAAAAATATTCATACCTTTGCAACCGCAATTAAGACAGAGACCTATCAAGGTGCGTTAGTTCAGCCTGGTTAGAATGCCTGCCTGTCACGCAGGAGGTCACGGGTTCGAGTCCCGTACGCACCGCAAAAATATTAAAAGCCTGCAAATTTGAAATTTGCAGGCTTTATTCATTATACAACTATTATAAAATAACAAGATATATAAAAAACCTTGCAGGTTTGCGTCAATTTGGTTATCTTTGCCATTATATTAAATATTCCAAATGAAAACAAATATGCTTGACAAAGTAGGAACATACGAATTTCTGGCAGAGCCATTTCATTGTGATTTCACAAAAAAACTATTCATCGGGCATTTAGGCAACCACCTGCTTAACGCCGCTGATTTCCATGCCACGGAACGCGGCTTCGGCATGGACAGCCTTAATCTGGACAACAAGACGTGGGTGCTTTCGCGCTTGGCAATAGAAATGACAGAAAGGCCCAAGGAATACGCCCGCTTCAATGTGGAAACATGGATTGAAGGCGCAATGAAATACTTCACACACAGAAACTTCAGAATAGTCGACTCTACAGACAGTAGCCGCGTGTACGGATACGGACGAAGCATATGGGCAATGATTGACACTATAACCAGGCAACCACAAGACATCCTTGCTGTGAACAATGGTTCGATAATTAACTATATAGATACCGAAAAGCCATGCCCCATTGCCCAACTATCACGTGTAAAAATGAGCAACAACGCAAAATTGGTGTCGTCAATAAACACAAGCTACAGCGATGTCGATGTAAACGGTCACATTAATAGCATAAAATACATTGAGCACGTACTTGACCTATTCGCTCTTGAGTGGCACTCCTCTCACGTAATCCGCCGTTTCGACATCGCCTATGTTGCCGAGAGCCATTACGGCGACCAGCTCGAATTCTACCGTGAGGACATTTCTGAAAACGTAATCTGCATACGCATAATGAAGATACAAGGCGACAACAATCCGATAGAGGTATGCAGATGTAAAATCACGACAGAATGACAAATATCCCGCAATTATGGATACATGTAAATCCAAGCAAACAAAAAACATTATGAAAATTTGGCTATAAGGCAAAAAAACTGTAACTTTGCAACCCAAACGCATCATAGTGCGATTATATCAATTAACATTCAATTATTATAAACTAAAATGAAAAAAGGTATTCATCCTGAAAACTATCGCCCCGTCGTATTCAAGGATATGTCCAACGGCGATATGTTCCTTACACGTTCTACATGCAAAACTACCGAGACTGTAGAATTTGAAGGAGAAACTTACCCAGTGGTAAAAGTCGAAATCTCAAGCACTTCGCATCCGTTCTATACTGGAAAGAGCAAGCTTGTTGACTCGGCAGGTCGCGTAGACAAGTTCATGAGCCGCTACGGTAAGGCACGTAAATAATATATACATTATTATTTTCATAAGAAATTAAATGCGTTTTGGCTTAGTCGCATATATGCCAAGACGCATTTTTTATACACAAAAATATAATGAAAAAGCTCCATCTTCTACCATTATTGTTCCTGTCGGTACTCGTTGTCTCATGTGGCAATGACGATGATACCACCGGCACCAACCATCAAGGCTCACAAAACGCCAACAAGAATGTCGTAACAGACGAAGCCGCCGTATCACGCCTGGAATTTCCGCGACTGAAAGGAGGCCGTAGCATTGTAATAGTTTACAGGACCAGCGATAGCAAGAAATACGACAACGACCGCGTAAATTATGCCGTTGAATGGGACTGCGACAAGAAGTCGCAGCGCTGGTCGTGCTACCAGATGCACCAAGGTTATACAGGAAGTTACAGTAGAGTAGTTGATGGATACATGAACGACCCGAGCCTGGAAGATGGAGACTATTGGAACACTGACTATATTTACGGCTCAGGATACGAGCATGGCCACATCTGCCCCAACGCTGACCGTAAATATTCATACATGGCCAACTACCAAACCTTCTACATGACCAACATGCAACCACAGTACCACAAGTTTAACGGATACACGAATAACGCAGGCGACAAGGGAGAAGGACTGTGGGTAAGAATGGAAAATAAAATAAGAGACTGGACACCATCGGCATCGAGCGACACCTTATATGTGTGCAAGGGTGGAACGATTGACAATGAAAGCCAGATAATAGAACGGATAAAAGGCAAACTGATAGTTCCAAGATACTTCTTCATGGCATGCCTTATGAAAAACAGCATGGGATACAGGGCCTTAGGCTTTTGGGCGGAACAACAAAGCAATGAATGGCATGACGACGAGCCACTATCGGACTACGTCGTAACAATAGACGAACTTGAGAAACTGACAGGCATAGACTTTTTCTGCAACCTGCCTGACAATATAGAAAAAGAAGTTGAAAGCAAGGTGGCACTAAAGGCTTGGGGACTATAAAAAATGACACAAGCAGGCGAAGGGGTTTATATAAGATTCCTCTTCGCCTGCTTGTATTCTTGACATCCGGCATAGTTTGGAGAATGTGAGACCTTTCAACCAACGACAAAGTCTTGGGTCTTGCGGTATGCGATGCACGTAAACGCGCATACCATAACACCATTCTGATTGCTGATTTTCACTTCATAATAAGGTATTTTATGATGGTTGTTAGTCTCAACGGCCTCAGCTACCAACACATCTCCCTCAACGGCGGAATTCATGAACGATATAGTACTCTCCAAGCTTAACGTAAGCTTGCCATGACTGTTCATAACAGCCGCAACAGCCAAGTCCGCCAAAGTAAACAGCGCACCACCCTGGCATACACCTCCTGCATTAAGATGTTCACGTGTTACGGTCATTTCAGCACGCGCATATCCGTCACGTATTTCAGTCAACATGGCTCCGGCGTTTACCGCAAACCTGTCGTTTTCATTTAAAAAATCCTTGAATGTCATAATCAAAAGAGATTAATGTGAACAAGCGTTATACTAAAGAATCCTAACCACCCTGACACCAGTCATTTTAGGTTGTTTCTTCAAATAATCGCCTAACGTCATTGGCTCCTCAACAACCTTGTGCCTCAAACTCGAAGCATTTAGCAAGTGAAGGCCGTCCTTATGCCACACGGCAAACCCGACGTGTTGTATGTCAAGACCTTTTAAGGTTGTTGTCAGCGCCAATATATCCCCGTCTTTTATTGTGTTTCTAAGCAGTTGAGTGTTTGCAATGCGCGCTTTCGGTACATACCAGTACGACTTCTTGTTAAGTTCCTTCTCAGTAGCGGCTATTTGCGGAACATACCCTGGATTGTTTTTCAGCATCTTATATTTAGACGGGAAAGCAGACATATAATACACATTAATCTTCTGAACAGAAACAAACGGAGGATTAGGTTCCTGCACCTCACAGCACAAGCCCTTACGCGTATTATCGTCAATCCAATCAGTAAAATAATGCAACCGGCTAACGTAATGTGGTTGTGTCCCCGAACGGTAACGCATCCTGCAAAGATTATCACAAAAAGCCTTGAACGTATATTTCTTTTGTCTGACACACAACGTAAGGGCCATAACATTCTCAACATACGTAGTACAGTCAAGCTGACGCAGGTTTACTACCAATTTCTCCGTCTTGTTTACCTCAAGCGTATGAGCCACGTACGGTATGCCTTTCAGCTTGCGTGCAAAATAGATGACATCGTTAGTACCATCAGGCAGACGGCGTGCACCGTCAAGCAGCCCGACAACCTTAATGCTATCCGACTTTTCGTACTGTACTTCGTAAGCCTTACACAAACATGGTGCAAAAGCCATTAAAAACATCAACAAATACTTCATATCAAGCCTATACCTATAAATTCAAATCAATTCTGCAAAACAGAAAGACACCTACTAGAATGAATACGGTTAAAACTTGCCAAGTATCCTATCCATAACCCAATTCACAGGAGTTGCCGAAACGTTTGTACAAGAGCAAGTGCCAAACCCCTGGAGAGACTCTATAACCGCTTTGATAAGCGGCAGCTGCACATACGGCGGATTAGGCACGGATATACTCGTGGTACCGTCACTGGTCACCAACTGTATCGGATCATAATTGAATACCGAGAAACACAACATGCCCTTGTCACCAATCACCTCTATCCTATCCTCCTGAGCCGATTCATGCCCGACAAAACACCATGAGCCGCTACCTGGCAAACCATTCTCGAAACGAAAACAAGCACTTACACTGTCTTCCGCTGAATATAGGCCGGCACGGTTGGCACACATGCCTTCAGCCTCGATTATCACGCCAAATAAATCCTGCAATAAATCCAACTGGTGAGGAGCCAAATCATAAAAATATCCTCCTCCTGCAATATCCGGCTGGAGACGCCACGGCAACGAAGCCGTTGCCGAATAATCAAGATTACGCGGCGGACACGAAAAACGTACCTGGACATTCATTATGTCGCCAATGGTCTTGTTCCTTATTATTTCCTTCACCTTCCTAAAATAAGGCAAGTAACGCCTGTAATAAGCCACATAGCACGGAACGCCTGTCTGCTCGCTCACACGGTTTATCCTCGTGCAATCATCATAACTGGCTGCCATCGGTTTCTCAACATACACAGGTTTACCGGCACGCATCGACAAAATGGCAAAAGTTGCATGGCTTGACGGTGGCGTAGCTATATAAATAGCATTGACTTCGGGATCGTCAATCAATTCCTGGGCATCAGTATACCACTTTTTTACATGATGGCGCTCTGCATACGAACGGGCTTTATCCTTATTACGGCTCATTACAGCCACGACTTCCGAGCCTTCAACCAAATTGAACGCCGGTCCTGATTTCTTTTCAGTGACTTCCCCGCAACCAATAAATCCCCATTTAAGCAATTTCATAATTATCCAGCTTTTACTTTTTCAATATTTTTGCAGGCAAAGTTAGCAAATTTTATCCATACCTTAGTCTCGTATTAACAATAATATTGCTACCTTTGTCGCAAAAATTAATGTGAACGAACTGCCGGAGCTTCACCATACTAGCACATAAAATGCTTAAAACAAAACTAAACTCCGGCAGCAAAAAACAGATATGACAAATGGACAATATTAAACAAGCCGCATTAAGCAAGAGCCGTAGCTACATAGCATGTCTATCCGAAGCCAACAAGATGCTCTTCAACAACATACGTACCATCTTCGCACGTACATGGATTTATTGTGCCGTGCTGGCAGTAGTTTCCGCCATTTACCTTTCGCTGTACTTGCACGCCATGCTGTTCGGCTACAATACGGCGCTAAGAATAGGACTTGTCGCATTCTCATTATTCATGATATGTGCCGGAATGGCATACTTCGCACGGATTATGTTCCTTGTAAACGGTCGCCCAATGAAATGGAACATTGTAAGAAGTTCAAAACTAACGTTATGCTACATTTGTTTCAATGCCATAATAGGACTGATCTTCACAGGCATAGCCTATGCCACTATTTACCACGAACAACCTGCAGGCACCATTCAGCTTGTAAATATATTCGCAACATTCGTTATAGCATCATTAATCATAATGCTATTAATGCTCCCTTACGCCTACGTAGTAATGCAGTACATGATTGAGCTAGAGTGCAAGTTGCGCAATATAATTTTCAAGTCATACGTAACAGGACTACGCCATTGGGGATTAATATTCACAGCACTTTTGCTGACCACACTGTGCACACTTGTATGTTCGTTGCTCGTATCGATTCCCTTAATAATAATAATGACAGCCAACATAATGTCAGTTTATGGCGTAAACACTCTTGGCGACCCAATTGGCCTGCCTTCATATTTCGTAATAATACAATCCGTCGTATTCGTACTCACATTCTTTATCTGGTCGTATATCAATATCTTTACCATCTTCGTAAGCTATTTTCTTTACGGAAGCATCAAGACACGGGAAATAGAAAAGATGGACGCAAAGCAAGAGATGAAAACAATATAACATAAAACAAAATACCCGGATACGACAATTTTGCATCAACAATTGGCAGTAACAGTTGATGCAAAATTGTTAAATCGGAACTGAAAACTTTTATAATTTAATGCTCTCAGAGTTGCCTCTTTATAAAAATTCTTGCGCGCAACGCAAAATACGCACAAAAATGCGTATTCATGCTATATTGCTGACATTCTGCAAGTTACGCAATTCAACAAACATAAATACAAATACAAGTAGCACAACAAGCCTACTTTCAGGTGCTAATACAATAGATTTTACAGGCAAAATAGCCATATTTTGAAGCTCAAAAAGACTGTTTTAAACAGATAAATAATAGTTTTGACCATGATTTATACCAGCATACGTAAACAAATGTTATATTTGCCCATACATTTTCTATTTTAATTAACATAAATCACATCAACATTTTCTAATATACAGAAAACTCCATACAAAATAAAGTAAAGAATTTTCTCTCTTAACATGCTTGACACCAAGTTCCTAAGAAAGTATTTTGTCAGAAAGTAACATCAATACTCCTTCCGTGTTGCTTCTCAACTTGGTTATAATACGTAGACAAACAATCTCTCAACACTAAACATAAATTGTTAGCTAGCTCAAGATAGAAGTACTTCTACTGCTATAATTCATAATAGTATGATTTGTGCCTTAAATATAGTTGAACCACCGTTAAATCAGTGCTTTTTGTGGATTTTCTGCATATATTTTCCATTTGAGAGTCAGAAACTTAACAAAAGTCATTCACAATACGAAATAATTCTATAACTTTGCTTTCAGTGAAGTAAACGAGTATTGTCCATTATTCTTTATATTTGAGCATAACAAAGAATACAACATATTTCGTTACTCATAGAATTAACAATTCTTAGAAATGAATTTGCGTTAAAATATATTTATGGAAAATAAGAAAAAAGAAATAAAGGTCCTATATATTATCCATGGATGTCAAATGGGTGGAGCCACTATATCATTTTTAAATATGATTACTGAATTGGTAAAATATGGCATAAAACCAATAATTGTAGGTCCAAATACATACAAAGGAAATACAGGGAAGGAATTTTTCAAAAGAATAGAACAATTAAATATTGAATATCATGGCATTTTTATACCAATGCAAATTTGGCCAATAACACTAAATTGGGAACAAAGAATTTTGTGGCCAATAAATATCCTAAAACTTGTAATAAAAATATTGATTGGTACAAAACAATTAGAATACACCATAAAAACCACAAATCCCGATATCGTTCATACGAATACAGGTGTTGTCAGCATTGGAAATACTGTTGCAAAAAAGTATAACATACCTCATGTTTGGCATCTCAGAGAATATCAAGACAAAGACTTCAATTGGAAGATTTTTCCATCAAAAAAAATATTCATTAAAAAATTACAAACTGATAATTATGTAATAACAATAACAAAAGATATTCTCAGATATTTTCATTTGGACAAAAACTCCAATTGTAAATGTATTTATAATGGCATACTAAGTACAGATGACGCCAAAGAACCTATAAGTAAAGAAAAGTATTTTGCATGCGCAAGCCAAATTCAAGAAAACAAAGGGCATGAAGATGTAATAAGAGCATTTGCAGAGTTTTATAAAACTCATAAAGACTATAGGTTGAAAATATTAGGATTTGGAGATAAACACTTTATTTATAAGATGAAAAAACTATCACTACAATTAAATTGCAGTGAAGCTATAGATTGGCTAGGCTATAAAAATAACGTTAAAGACTATATACGCAAAGCTCGTGCACTAATTGTTGCCTCTTGGTTTGAAGGTTTTGGCAGAATGACAGCTGAAGCATGTATGTTAGGATGTATACCTATTGGCAGGAACACAGCTGGAACAAAAGAGATTATTGATTATACCGGAGGACTAAGATTTTCAACTGTCGGTGAACTCATTTCAAGAATGAACGAAGTTGTTGAAATGCAAGAAAGAGAATATAACAACATCGCAAAATGTATACAACAAAGAGCTGTAAATGCTTTCTCAATTGAGCAAAATGCAATAGAGATATACAAACTATATTATAATATATATAAAAATCCTTCGTTCTAATAATGAACGATATAAAGTCATACTATGGCTGTAATTAATAATAATTTAGAAATAAAATAATTAAAATTCTATCTGATAAAAACACTCATGAGTACGACACATTTTCTTAGAGTTAAACTGGAACCCGTTGTACGTGTAATATGTGCAATAATTCATTATATATATAACTATAAATTAAACAGATACATAGGATTATTTATTTCATATCTTTATACATTTTGGGTAATTCCCAATTTTAGAAAAGTTGGTATTGGTACCATATTTTACAGACCTATAAAACTTATTGGTGGAAAACATATAACTATTGGAAACTATACTGTTTTCGGAAAACATTGTGTTATATGTGCTTGGGATAAATATAACGATATAATATTGCACCCTAACATAGAAATTGGTAATGGGTGTGATTTTGGAGAATACAATCATATAACGTGTATTAATAAAATTAGTATTGGTCACAATGTTCTTACAGGTCGTTGGGTTACAATATCAGACAATTCTCATGGTATCTCTATAAAGGAAATGATGAAGATACCGCCAACGCAACGTCCAATATACTCTAAAGGACCTATAATAATTGGCAATAATGTTTGGATCGGCGACAAAGCCACGATACTGCCCAATATATCTATCGGAAACGGAGCTATAATTGCAGCAAATAGTGTTGTAACCAAAAACGTTCCAGAATATTGTGTAGTAGCCGGAAATCCTGCTAAAATAATAAAACAAAATAATGATTAACAGAATATGAAAAAATGCTCTTTTACAATAGTTGCAAAAAATTATATTGGTTTAGGCCTCATACTTGAGCAATCACTAATGAAATTCCACAAATCAGACTTGGATTTCTACATTTTTGTTGCAGATGAAATAGACATAGAAAAAATACAAATACCTGAAAATGTTATTCCCGTTAGGAATATATCTGATTATACTGAAACAGAATGGACAGATATGTCATTTAAATATGATTTAACAGAATTCTGTACTTCAATAAAACCATTTTGTTTCCAATATCTTTTCTCAAAAGGATATGATTATACTATATATTTTGATCCTGATATATGCGTTTTTTCACCAGTAACAGAAATATTTGAGAAACTTAAAACACATGATATCGTACTTACTCCACAAGTTGCAGGTATACATGTAAACTATACAGGAGAGCATCCTGAATGGGCAATGAATGTTAATGGAATATTTAATCTTGGCTTTTGTGGAATAAAAAGAACTGAACTCTCTATGAAAATACTTATGTGGTGGAGAGAAAGACTAAAAAATGATTGCTTTGTTGACAGAAGTGTGGGAAACTTTACAGATCAGAAATGGATGGACTGGCTACCTGCACTTTTGGGAAATGAACACCTTTATGTAATAAGAAATCTAGGAATGAATATGGCCCCATGGAATTATTTTGAAAGACAATTATTCTTAAGAGACGGGGACATTATGGTAAAATCCAGGACTTATGATAATAATGATAAAGAAGATAAATTAGTATTTCTACATTTTGCTGGATATGATTATCAAAAAATGAAAAAAGGTATCGTATACAGAAAAAGAATTGAAAACCTGAAAGAATATGATGACTTAAAATTAGCTACTGACATTTACGTGAAAATGCTAATAAAGAATGCTAACACTTTTGACAAATATATTTCAATGCAATATTCTTATGCAACTTATGATGATGGCAATAGCATATCATCATTTCATAGACGTTTGTACCACGGTCTTACTTTATCAGGAAAAAAAATACTAAATCCGTTCTCAACTAGCAAGAATTCTTTTTATAGTATACTAAACAAGTATCACATGATAAAGAAAGAAAATATTGATAAACTAACGCAGCGAAATATAAGCAATATTGAAAATAAACGGAAAATGATTGGAATAATGTTTAAATGCCTTTATCATCTTATTGGATACAAACGTTATGTTCTTTTTGTAAAGAGCCTATACAATTATTGCCGACCTGAACTACATACTTTTTTGATTGAAAAAAAATGAAAAAAATTATATATATAAGACAATCCCCAAAAGGAGGGTGCGATGGCACTGTAACGTATTGCCAATCGTTATTTGATTTTTTTTACAATGATAAAGATTGTACTGCAGGAGTAATAGAAAATTACCCTGAAATTAAATCTCGGTTATTTCATTATTACTATAAACAAAAAACATTAACTGCAGCTATAAAAAAGGCTGACATTGTACATATTAATGGGTATACCGCCATGGGAACAGTCCAAGCGCTCGTAACTGCAAAAATATTACATAAAAGTATTGTATATACAGCCCATTGGCATCCTTTTGATAGATTATCACATCCATTATTAGGAAAAATGTTTTTCAATATTTTTCTTAAAAACACAATAAAGTATTGTGCAACAGCAATAACAACAATCAATAAAGAAGATTATGCATTTTTTAATTCTTTCCATAAGAATGTTGTTATGATACCTCACTGGTTTAAACCACAAAATATTGGAATAGATGTAGAGAAAAAGAAAAACATGATATTATTTGTCGGTAGAGTTGATGATCCTGTAAAAGGATTTCAGCACCTATATTTTCTTCCGGAAGGTAAGTATGATATACATTGTGTAGGAAAAGGGAATATAAAACAACGTAGTGACATAACACAACATATAAACATTTCAAACGAAGAACTTGCACTACTTTATTTGCAAGCTTCATTGGTAGTAGTTCCTTCTAAATATGAAGCATTCTCGTATGTAACATTGGAAAGTCTATGTTATGGAACTCCTGTAGTTATGTCTGAAAATGTAAGAATTCTAGACCACTTAGACGACATCAAAGGCTACAGTATTTTCAAATATGGAGACAAAAAAGATTTTATTAATAAAATCAATGAAACAATAGGAATAAATGTTGAAGTTACAAAAATAGAGAGTATCTTTAACCCTGAAAAAATACGGTTATTATATAAAAATTTATACTTGTCAATATAAATTCATAAAATATGCTATATTGTAATTTATAAAGAGTTAAATTATATCTTAAATTGTATATATTATGGGAAACATGAATTTTTCTGTTTTAATGTCTGTTTACATTAAAGAAAAACCTGAATTTCTTAAAGAATCATTAGATAGTGTATTTAACCAAACATTATTACCAACTGAAGTTATATTAATTGAAGATGGACCATTAACAAATGAACTTTATAATACCATAAAAGACTTTTCGAATAAACATAAAGAACTAAAAATAATCCCACTTGAAAAAAATTATGGGTTAGGCCATGCATTAAACATCGGACTGAAACACTGCAAATATAATTTAGTTGCGAGGATGGATAGTGACGATATATGCAAACCAAACAGATTTGAAAAAGAAATAAAATTCATGTATAATAATAATGACATTGATATATGTAGTTCTTGGATTGATGAGTTTGAAAATGACAAAAACAATGTTGTATCTCAAAGAAGAATTCCCGAAACACATGAAGAAATTATAAAATATGCAAAACTAAGATGCCCTGTTAACCATCCTACAGTAGTATACAAACGTGATAAAGTTATTGAATTAGGAGGATATAAAGATTTTCCTGAAGATTATTATCTTTGGATAAAAATGATAATGAACGGTTGTAAATTTTATAATTTACAAGAAAGTCTATTATATTTTAGATTTACGTCTGACCTTTATAAGAGACGTGGAGGTTGGAAATATGCAAAAGATGACTTAAGAGCACAAAAGAAATTCTATAGTGTTGGATTCCTGACAAAAAGAGAGTTCTTGTTCAATGTAATTGTAAGAAGTACAATAAGACTTATTCCTGTTGAATTAAGATCATTCATATATAAATATATTCTAAGAAAAAGGATTTTATTAAGAAAATCCTTTGGCGGAACTAAATAAACGTGAGTTCGGTTAAGAAAATTTTAAAATAAGTTGTGAAAATTAGACGATTTTGTATTTTTATAAGACACTGTCCAAAATTTTGTGTAAATAGAAACAGGATTCAGCCGTAAGTTTATCCTTATATCTGAACTCTGTTTTCAAAAATACAAATAAATTGATTCATAATCAACCCCCAGTTATGAATAGGCTGTGTCCATTTCTTCTCAATCTCCATAAGTGAAAGATAAACGGTCTTTTTTACGGCATCTCTTTCTCTGTGTCAGAAACGTTCATTCCTTTAGCATATAGGGAGAACAAGCTTTTATATCGAAAGTCCACGACTTTCATGTTTGAGCGCGGCTATCGGCTCAAATTGGGCGTTACGGTCACGTGGAATGGAAATGACAGATTCTCCATGTAGTTTGGCTCCTCTTCGGATAGCTGCCATTACGTGAATCGCAACTGTTATTACCGGCCACGGAATTCTTTTCATATCCCCAATGGGCATCCATTTCACTTTCAAGCATCTTTTCCAATACCTGGGAATGCAACTGCTTCAGGAACTTGCTTACATCGGCTTCTGTCTTGAACTGGCAAAGGAACTCCTTGCTTAACACCTCATCGGGCACTACTTGATGCTTTTTTCATAATCTTATCATTTTGCAAAGCTATAAATAAAAAATACGAGACTCTAATTTGAATCCCGTATTTCCATTTACACAAAATATTTTATAGTGCATCTTTTAATTGCATTTATTATATGTCTTCTCTCACTTGAATGTAATCCATAACACCATACCATAATAACCATAATAATAAAACAAATCGATGTTATTACCCAAATGTTAAATTGTAATATCTCAAGTATTTTAAACAATATAAATATAACAGCTGAGATTATTATTGGTAATGCTAAAACTTCTTTTATATAGTATTTTATTGTAATTGGATAAAATTCACTTGCTATTTTTACTCTTATTAATTGTACCATTGCATAAATGATTATTTCACTCCAAAAAGCAACATATGCCGGACAACCAATTTTATAAAGCAAATAAGTTGTTGGAAGAACTAATAATGTGAATATTCCTACAGATATTTGGTACTTTTTTATATTTCCTGTAGCTCTAACCATAAAAGTTATAGGTGACTCAAAAACATTAATTAATGCAAATACTAACGAAAGTCTCGTAAATATTAACATGTCTTGTGTGTATGTTTCAGCAAGCCATAAAGCCAGTATTTTATCAAGTAATAGTATTACGGGTACAGATATAATGAGCATAAGATAATATCCAAGTCTAGTACTCTTAAATGCAAGATTAACTGTAGAATCTAAATCATTATTAGCATATGTTTTTGTAATTTGTGGTGATACCGCCATATAAAAATTCATGACAAATGATTGTACAACACTCATTATTTTATCTGAAATTGCTTTGGCTGCATTTGTCGCTACACCAAAAAACAAGTTCATTATAATCGATAAACCTTGATTGCAAAGTACACCTGAGATAGAGCCAAAGAAAGACCATCCGGCATAACTCATTAATTTGCGAAACAACTTATATTCCCAATAAAAATACAAATGGGTTCCATTTATATTTTTCTGATTATAAAAGACGTAAATGCTATTAGAAAGTAATGTTACAATAAAGGTTCCAATTGCAAAAGTTATTAATTTGTCAAAAGGTGAAAATACTAGAGCCAAAAGTAAAATTAATTTTGCAACTGTATCAATAATTGTCGTGTATGCATAAACATTCATTTTTTCATTAGCCACAATACTCGAAATATATGGTATTGCAAGAATACTAATTATGAACGAGAATACTGAAAAGAAATAAACTATTTCAGCAGCATACAGTCTGTTATTGGGAATTTTCAGCCACAAATAAACGATTGGATGTGACAACAAAATAAAGATCAATAAAAGAATAACACTTATACCTCCAAAAATACTTAGTAGCATGTTAAATGTGTTATTGTACGAAACAATATTATTACGGCCTAATTCAAAAGCCAAAAAACGTTGTGTTGCAGAAGATATTGTGGCAGTAATAAATGTAAGGAATGATACAACACCACCTATGATATTATAGATACCATAATCATTAACTCCAAGAATTTGTAATGTGTACTTTATTATTATCAATGATAAAAGCGTAACAAAAATCATTCTAAAATAAAGCACTAATGTGTTTTTTGCAATTCTTTTATTACTATCTGATATACTTTCCATCTTATCCACATCCATCCTCCTCAACTTCTCGTTTTTTTATGTTTGTTGGAATATATTGATACCATTGCGCCATATAATACATGGGTAATATGCAACTTTCCCACATAATGTGTGCTCTAACTATAAAATGTATCATAGTAAGAGTTAATGCAGTAATAGCAGCACGTGTATTGTTCCTATTATATAATAACGGGCCATAGAATAATACCAATAAAATAATACCTATAAAACCGTTCTCATATATGAATACTTTATAACCAGAATTTCCAAATGATCCATCCATATCACGTCCCAACCATACGTCTGGTGAATTTAGGAAACTTTCATATTCTGCATCAAAATAATCTGTTGTACGATTATTTCCGGCCAAATCGCCATCATCAACTTCCATACGCATTACGATGAGACTATTAAACATATTGTCTCCGTCATTATAGAAGAATGAGCCAATGATGATAAGAATAAAAATCGATATTGATATGAAGAGATTTCTTATGAAATGTTTTCTTTGTATCCATTTGTTTAGAAAATAAAGACACAATAATAAAACGTAAGCTTCAAGAGAGAAAGATATTATAATGGAAATTAACAGTATTATATTATACCAACGTTTCCAGTTTCCACATTCAGTCATTAATAAGAATGTTGCCGCAATAGCCATGTGACTAGGCTCTAGAAATATAGATTGGAATCGTGGTATTAATATAAGGGATGAACTATCGCTAGTTAAAAAGAAATAATAGTTTAGAAATGAATATAGATCATCTCCAAATGTTACAGAGGAGTAAGGTAATGAGAATCCTATTATATATAAAAAAAAACCGAAAATTGATACTATCAATATACAAGCCATTGACTTAGATATCACTTCCAACGTTTTTTTTAATAGTGTACCATCTGCCTTAAAAATAATATAGAATATTATAATAAGTAGGGCGACTGAGATAAAATGAGTAAATGTTACACTGGGACTAACGAAGAAGAGATATACTGATAAAATTGTATATGTACAAAACAACAAGATATGTCCTTTATTATATTCAGGTTCAATTATTAAAGTCTTGGATATTAAAACATAACTAATTAAGCAAATTGCCGATAATATATATGCATAAGCTCCCAATGACCATAAAATCCATGGGTGCAGAGATTCATAAAAAGCTAATGTTACTCCTATAACAAACAAAGTTTCACTTAATGAATGCTTGCTAATAAGAAATATATCTTTAATTTTAAATCTCAACATGTTTCTTTTTATGCAAATAAAAAAACAAATTCTATTTTTGTATTATTCATCGGCTTAATGCATATTTTATATCATCCTTAAATAAATATCCTGTCAATATGAAAAAGGTCAGAATCATAAAGCCTATAACCATTAACATTCTTTTAGGTCCACTATGTTTTACAGGTACCATAGCTCCTTTCAGAAGCGTGAACGCTGGAGTTCGCTCTTGCACCTTGGTTCTTGCCAACTGCAACTGATTTTGCATCATACTGTATGCATTGTAACATAATTGCATTTCATTCTCCAAATCATCTTGAGTTGAACGCACACTTTCAAGAATCGCCTCGGAGTTTGAGTCGGAAAATGACGCGTAACGTCTTCTCGCTCTTTCATAATCCATCTTAGCCTCTTTTGCGAGTTTCTCATAATACGCTACATCTATACGAGCTTTGTTTGTTCGATAACTTGTAATGAAGTCTTGCAGTTCTTCTTTTATGGCATCAGCTAATTGCTTGCAGATGTTAGGATCTTGCGCCTTCACAAATATGGATATTACAGCCGTTTTCTTGTCGACTTGAATGCTAATGTCATTTCTTATTTTCTCCATCAGCAAAAACTCTTCTTCTGATATGTTATACGGGTCATACTCTTTAAGAGTGCTCGCTTTTTTCTTTTTTTCCTTAAACTGCTTCGCAACCCATCCTTTTACCGAGATCCACCAAGGCTTTTTCTGATACTTCTTCAAATAAGTATAATATGTCGTATCTACTTTAACGTCTGCATCAACCGAACTTTTCACCCTTATTGAAAACAGCTTTGATATAAAACCGTTATCTTCCATAAGATCAGGATAAAGCAACGGAGTTATCGCGTCTGAAGTCTGCATGTTACCTAAGTCAAGACCAAAAGAAGATGCTAATGAGCCCAAAGTTCCTCCCATATCAGGGTTTTCAACTTCAGGCACCAATTTAACTTCTGTCGTATAGTATCTAGGGATGCACAAAGCAAAAAACGAGGCTATAACAAAAACAACAGGCAAAACCGTAAAAAACAATTTACGATGTTCTTTTATCCTTTTTGCTATCTGAATCAGGTCAATATAATCCTGCTTTTCTCTTGCTTTTTCCATTTTATTTTCTACGTTTTTATAATTTCAGACAAATACCCCCTTTTGGTGAATCCTTAAATAACTTAATGGTTTTTACATTGTTTATATAAATTGCCATAATACTATTTCAACAGAGAAAAAACCAAAGAAAAAAATTATCCCTGGAATTTTCCAAAATCCTCTTTTTAGGAATCTTGAAAAGTCTTTAATATTACCACAGAACAAACCATATAAGGATGAACTAAAATTTATATCAACACCATTTTATTTCAATACATTAACCAATGTTGCAATCATAGTAGCTATAGAAGCACTGGCTGAACCAATAGCCAACTTCTCGGCAACTGTCATTGTGTTAATTTTCTTTTGTGGTACAAATATCTCACAACCAGGCATTGGCCTTGCACCTTCACTAACCTTAGCAATGGTACCGTTCATGTAGATTATGTATGTCTGGCTCTTCTTTGCCTTATTACTATAACCACCGGCTTGATTTATATAATACTTGGCTTTCTTGCCTTGCTGGTAACCAACAGTATTAGGATACATAACTTCTCCATTAATCTTTACCGTAGCCGTGTACTGTGGAACAATTAGCTTGTCGCCCTCACGAAGAACAATATCTGCATCGCTTCCAGGATTAGACAGAGCCTTGTCAAGCTCTATTCCGACAGAATAAGTTTCGGGAATCTCAAATCGTTTTAATAATTCACTATTCTCCAAATCCACTTTCTTATTCTGCGCAGCAGCTTCTATTTCTAGATTTTCAGCCTGTTCACGCGCCATTTTCAATATAGTTTCCATCCTTTTACGCTCGACCTCATTCATTTTTCTCTCGAGTCTTGCTCCGGCAACATAAGCACGATCATTAACACCACCTGCATTCTTTATCAAATCACTAAGTCTTTGATTCTTCTTTGACAAAGTATATGTTCCACCAA
Source organism: Prevotella sp. CAG:1058 (assembly GCA_000433175.1). Classification (GTDB taxonomy): domain Bacteria; phylum Bacteroidota; class Bacteroidia; order Bacteroidales; family Bacteroidaceae; genus Prevotella. The sequence continues at coordinate 24,159 of HF986650.1, read as the reverse complement.
ACATAACTTCTCCTTCAACCATAACGTTTTGCTGCTTATAAAAGCCTGGGCTCTTACGAACATACACTTCATCATATGGCATGAGCTTGAAGCCCGGTTCTCCATCAATGACAAATCCGTCTTTTAAAGCAAAAGTATAAGTACGTGCTATCACAGAATCAGTAGTCAATGCCTTAGGGTTTACAATACGCCGCGCCACATCTACTTTTACTGTCGATGCTGTTTGCTTCAAACCACCAGCCTGTAAAACAAAATCTTCAAGAGTCTCATTATCTGCATACTTATAAACTCCCGGATAAAAAACTTCGCCATGTATGGTTATAGTCTGCTCCTCCATCATCTCTTGTTTTGTAGGAATGAAAAGAACATCATTATTCTGTATTGGAATATCTGCAGTTCGACCTGCCAATATACCTTCTACATCAACAGGGATGACTTCTAATGTACGGTCCGGCTTCATTCTGTGCATTACAGCACGTGCCGTGAACGCTTCCTCCTTCAATCCATCAGCATTCTCAATAAGAGTACGGACACTGTTTATATTACCACCAACTTGGTACATTCCAGGACGGAATACAGCTCCTTTAATTTCCACCATATTTGAATATCTTTGTAGGATTGAATCTACACTTACAGAATCAGCATCAGCTAGTTGGAACGAACTCATGTCAAACTCGTCAATGTTGTAAACTGAGTATTCTTTCCCTGCCTTGCGCACCAACCTGACAGACTTTTTATATGCATCACCAGTAAAGCCTCCTGAATATTTCAACAATGTTGCGACGCTCTCGTTCTTTTTCATTTCGTAATACATCGGACGTTTTACTTTACCAGTAATATTAACCAGGCAATCATAAGTACCTACAGAAATAACATCATTATCTGCAAGACGAACATTCCCTGTCAATTTGCCATTCAAGATATAGTCATATATATCGACAGTTGAAACAAGACGATTATTCCTGTAAACCTTGATATTACGCATTGTACCCAAGTCATTTGTTCCTCCAGCCATATACAATGCATGGAATACTGTTGCAAAAGCAGGTAATGTGTAGGTTCCTGGATTATTCACTTCACCCATTACATTAACCATTATCGATCTTGTCTGTCCAACAGTCAAACTTATTTTGGAACTACTATACCGTTTGCCAAGAGTTGACCTTAATCGCGAATTAGCTTCCTTAACAGTAAGACCACTTATCTGTACTGGTCCAAAACCTTCAATCGTAATTGTTCCGTCTGGCGAAACGGTTCCTTCAATCGTCTTTTGCGAAGCACCATAAATTTCGATGAAAACTGCATCACCAGGTCCAAGACGATAGTTCTGCGGAGTCGCAATGTTCATTTCAGGTTCGAACGTAAGTTCTTTATTATTAAAAATATCCCGGCCAAACACTTTGACTTTTTTCTTTTTCCTATCATCCATATATTTTTGTACGATAGCAGCAGTATCAGGAATGAAGCCGTTAAGTTCATCCTGCATCATTAGCCAATCTTCATTGGTTTCATCATAGATATTCTTATTATCATAATCCTTCTCTCTACCATCAGTCAAACGATATGTCGGCAAGAATTCATCAGTATCATCATTAACGTTAGCATTATTCATCTTTGTCTTGCTATTGTTGGTACGCAAACGATTACCCGATTTCTCTTTGGTAACAATCGCTCCCAATCCCTGATTCTTAGCCAATCTTTCATATTTTTGCTTTACACGGCGTATTTGCTCAATATCAACACCACGCTGCATAAGCTTTGTCACAATCTGTGCTTGGGACGTTCCTGATTGATGTTCCTCAACAACATACTGTAATACCTGTTCGTCCGTCATTGCTGACTGTGCCATACTTCCCATCGTCATTAATGACATAAGAAAGGCCAATATAAAGAATCTTCTCATAATTATAATCTTACAAATACAAAAAATATATTGTTTAGAATTTCTTTCCACTTACTATGCTTAATGCCGTACGTATTATTATGCTAAAATCACGAGACAATGATCTGTGTTCCAAATAATAAATATCCATATGCAAACGTTTAAGCATTTTTTCCATCGTATCTGTATATCCATTGTACAACGTCGCCTCTGAAGTGAGTCCAGGTCTCATTTCATATATTAGCTCATAATTCCTGTCAAACTCCATTATCTTGTCAATATAATATTTCCGCTCAGGACGCGGACCAACAAACGACATATCTCCTTTTAATACATTCCACAACTGAGGAAGCTCATCTAAATGATGTTCACGCAAAAATCTTTCAAGCCTAGTAGAATTATACTCATTGCAATTCGCGACCAAACGTGGCTCCGTCTCGCAATCACTCATCGTCCTAAACTTGTAAATGGTAAAAGGCCGCCCCTTATATCCTATACGTTCTTGATAAAATATTGCGGGGCCGTTATTTTGCAGTTTCAACAACAAACATATTATTAGAAATAATGGAGACAAAGCAACAAGACCTATAAGAGCAAATACAAAATCAAGCAATCTCTTTATTGACCGCTGCAAACCATTCATTGCGTCTCGTCTATACGCCATACCTTCCATATTTTCTATATATGCGTTGTTCACTTTATTCGTTTTTCCCTCCTAAGTATTAAACACGATTTTTGTTATTATGTTGCAAAGATAACACTTTTTATGAAAATGAGATTCAACTATCTTCATATTTTTCAATCACCATCCTACCCCATTCATCTTTTCCCAAAACTACGGTTCCGCCAATCCATTCTGTAAATGGCGGTTCACCAGAAAAAGATTCATAAAACGCAACTATTCCATTATTTTCAATGCCAACCACGCACATTGGTATGACTTTTCCTCCAATAATAACCCTGTGTACAGCAATACGACGTATCATAAAAAACACACTTCTTGGAACAACAAATCTATCGGTGAGGCGGTAAAGGCCTTACATCAGATAATTTTAATGGTTTCGAATTTGAAGACGGCTTATGCTGTGATTGTCCTATCTGGCCAGAACCTTGTCCAACAGGATTTGCTCCAACAATTCTCCTCGCTGTATCATTACTCATAGGAGCACTAGTATTACCATTTACTCCTGAGCCCAATGAAGACATGCCGCGCATCCTAACCATACGGATATTATCAATAAACATCAGGCACAAATCATTATTTGTCATGGATGAACCATAATTAACAGACTTTTCAAGGTAAACAAATCCACGAATAGCCTTAATTCCTTTTTTATCCGAATCTGTCACAGTAAGTACATAATTCATATTCGACGACATGCGTACCATGCTGCTAGCTACGCTGTCATTCTTAAACTGCACTGCAAGTACTGCGCGACCGTCCTTAATGCCTTCATTATATATAAAATCACAATTAAAACTGAAAATTATTCTATCTCCCGCTTGATATGTACTATCAGCCATTATTTCAAAAGACATTAAATTATAAGGAGGAAATACAGTAAGCATTGTTGCAGGCTCTCCTACCCACAAATTTGAAGTGTCACGCTCCGACCTCATGTCTCCAAAACGTCTAATGTCATTTGCCGATGCACCCAAAGACATGGCATCATCTTCAAAACGTTTAACAAGATTCTCATAAACCTGATGCAATCTGTCCGAGTGACGGGTATAATATACCAAAGACGAGTCAAACTCTGCTTGAGTAATACCATACTTATTTAACACAGCCTGACGGTATAACATAGTATTATATTCGTCTCCTGATGAGTTCTCCTCATTTTGGGCCATGGCATCTGCCAAATGGTAATCGTAAAGTATATCTTCAAACTCTCCTGGCTGAAGATACTTATCTGGAACTTGCGGCTTGCAAGACAAGACCAAAGCACAAAGTATGAGACATTTGAAAACAGAATATATTCTCATTTTCTTACAAACGTTATTTCCGACAGTTCCTTTCGGCAAAAAATCAAAAGCAATATAACTCCGACACTAACACAAGAATCAGCAAAATTAAATACCGGGCTAAAAAAAACAAATTCATTTCCGCCCCAAAATGGAACCCATTCAGGCCATGTGGTAACAATCAAAGGAAAATAAAACATATCTACGACCTTACCCATAAGAAATGGAGCATACCCTGTACCAAACGGTACGAAATAAGATAAATAATATGGTGAGGATGCATTAAAAATCAAACCATAAAACATGCAATCAATAAGATTGCCCAAAGCACCCGCAAATATGAGAGTCAGACATACTACATAAATTGCACGTGCGCAACGTTTAATTTGACGGCAAAGATACCATCCTAAAACAACAATGGCAACAATCCTAAAAAGACTCAGAACAACCTTATTGACCAAGGTCATACCAAAAGCCATACCGTTGTTCTCTATAAAGTAAATATAAAACCAATCTGTCACATGAATACTTTCATGCAGACACATGCCTGTTTTTACTTCTATCTTTATAAATTGATCGATTATAAGTAATAATATTACCGCGAGTCCTACCGCCAGTCCTTTTTTCCAACAAGTGTTTAATGCCAACATCCTCACTGTCTTAAAATTAACCCGGATTGGGAACAAAACGCATAATACTTTCATTTAATCTGCATCTGTTCCCAATCCTTGGCCACTAATAATATTAATGCAATACTCTTTAATTATTCTTCCTTGCATTTTTCGAAGCTACGCTGAGCGTTGCATGTGGAACGGCGCGCAAACGCTCTTTAGGTATCAACTCGCCTGTTATGCGGTCAATGCCATATGTCTTGTTCTCTATACGTATCAAAGCCCCTTCAAGACCTTGAATAAATTTCTGCAAACGACTTGCCTGTTGGATAAGTTCCTCCTTTGTCTGCGTAGCGCTACCTTCCTCAAGCACCTTGTATGTAGGCGACGTATCATCCACATCATTGCCATCAGCGTTCATCAGAGTCCTCATCATCTGATTGTAGTCACGCCTGGCAAGTCTAAGCTTTTCATTGATAATTCCCCTGAATTCCTCAAGTTCCTCATCGCTGTAACGTGTTTTTTCTGCCATAATATGTATCTTTTAAAGTTAATATTCCCATTTAAATGAAGAACTTACGTTTAAGTAAACTGAGAAAATTATGACTTTTCCTTCTTGCAAAACAAAGTTTAACAATAACCGGAAGCAATCATAATTTTCTGTTTACAATTATAAATTCACCATTAAGATTATACTTTGGCTACCTTAATTCTCACTTTAAGCTCATCCAAGTCTACCTCGTTGCCATCATTATCAGCAACAACTATACTATCGGCAAGAACCTGGCCCTTAATATATTCACCAAACGAGGCAATAGCCGACTCAATGCGGTTGTCTGACGATATGGTTATATTAACACGGTCAGTAATTTCCAAACCGCATTCCTTACGTAAGTTCTGAATCCTATTAATCAACTCACGCGCCATTCCCTCATTACGCAAACTCTCATTAAGTTCGACTTCGAGCGCAACAGTAAGGTTTCCGTCATTGGCAACAAGCCATCCAGGTATGTCTTCGTTGATTATTTCAACGTCACCAGCCTCAACGGTAACTTCCTGTCCGTCAACTTGCAACGTAATCATTCCTGCCTTTTCGAATGCTACAATATCCTCCTGTGAAAGTACCTCAATTTGTCCTGCTATGCTCTTCATCAGTTTGCCAAACTTCTTGCCCATGGTACGGAAGTTGCACTTAACTTTCTTAACCAAAACACCAGCTCCTTCGACAAACTTCAACTCTTTTACGTTCACCTCGTTTACAATGAGGTTCTTCACAGCCTCGATACGCTGGCGCTGAACTTCGTCAACAGCAGGAATCATGATGCACTGTAACGGCTGGCGCACCTTAATATTGACCTTGCGGCGCAAAGCCAACACCATGGAAGTAATCTTCTGGGCCATCTTCATACGTGCTTCCAGATTCTTATCCATCAGACTTTCGTCAGCTACGGGGAATTCCGTAAGATGCACGGATTCGACATCCTTGCGTCCTGTAGCCCTAACAAGATCCATGTAAAGCTGGTCTGAATAGAATGGAGAGAACGGCGCAAGCAACTTTGCCACTGTCTCAAGACAAGTGTAAAGAGTTTCATATGCTGAAAGCTTGTCCTTGTCCATTTCCTTACCCCAGAAACGTTTACGGTTCAGACGGACATACCAGTTACTCAAATCATCGTTTACGAAAGCATCGATCAACCTGCCGGCCTTTGTCGGCTCATAATCTGAAAGCGCATTGTCAACACCCTTAACGAGCGAATTAAGCTCCGAAATTATCCATTGGTCTATCTCCGGACGCTCTTTCACGGGTATTACCTCCTGCGAACAGTCAAATGCGTCTACATTAGCATAAAGGCTAAAGAACGAATATGTATTATACAGCGTACCGAAGAACTTGCGGCGCACCTCATCCACGCCGTTGGGGTCAAACTTAAGGTTGTCCCAAGGCGACGAGTTGGTAAGCATGTAGAAGCGCACAGCATCGGCACCATATTTCTCTATCGTCTCAAAAGGATCTACGGCATTACCCAAACGCTTGCTCATCTTGTTGCCTTTAGCATCAAGCACAAGACCACTCGAAATAACGTTCTTGAACGCAACACTGTCAAACACCATAGTAGCTATGGCATGGAGCGTGAAGAACCAACCGCGCGTCTGGTCGACACCTTCATTAATGAAGTCGGCAGGGAATGCCAATCCTTTATCTATCGCATCAGCGTTTTCAAACGGATAGTGGATCTGAGCATAAGGCATGCTGCCTGAATCGAACCACACGTCTATCAAATCGGTTTCCCTCTTCATGGGCTTGCCAGACTTGCTGCACAATATTATATTGTCAACATATGGTCGGTGCAGGTCTATCTTGTCATAATTTTCCTGTGAATAATCACCCGGCACGAATCCTTTATCCTTCATTACGTTTGAAGCCATAAACCCAGCCTCAACGCTCTTTTCCACTTCATCGTAAAGCTCTTGCAATGAACCTATGCATATCTCGTTGCCATCCTCGTCACGCCATACGGGAAGAGGAGTACCCCAGAAACGGCTGCGGCTGAGGTTCCAATCGTTAAGATTCTCAAGCCAGTTACCGAAGCGTCCCGTACCTGTGCTCTCAGGCTTCCAGTTGATGGTCTTGTTAAGCTCCACCATCCTGTCCTTGCATGCAGTCGAACGGATAAACCAACTGTCAAGCGGGTAATACAATATCGGCTTGTCTGTACGCCAACAATGCGGATAGTTATGTACGTGCTTCTCTATCTTGAAGGCCATGCCGCGCGCCTTCAAGTCCATACATATCGTTATATCGAGCGTTTCGTCCTTGTCCGTAAGAGTTTCATCGTAAGCATTCTTCACGTAGCGTCCGGCATAACGGTTCCATGCTTCAACATTCACATATTTGTTTACAAACTCTTCGTCAAGGTCGTCAATGACATAATACTTGCCTTCAAGGTCTACAACCGGGCGCTGGTTGCCCTTCTTGTCAATCAGTACAATAGGCGGCACACCTGCCTTCTTAGCCACATTTGCGTCATCAGCACCAAAATTAGGAGCTATGTGCACAATGCCGGTACCGTCCTCCGTCGTAACATAATCGCCGGGGATTACCTTGAACGCGCCATCGGTCATCGGGCTAATCATAGGCAGAAGCTGCTCATAGTGCATGCCTACAAGGTCGGTGCCCTTATAATGTGCTATAATTTTATAAGGTATAACCTTGTCGCCTTTCTTGTACTCAGACAGGTCCATGCCCTCGCCTTTCGCGTTGAAATACGAACTTACAAGCACCTCGGCCATTACAATCGTGATGGGCTCGCCCGAATAAGGATTGTAAGTCTGCACTGCAACATAATCGATGTTGGGGCCAACGCACAATGCAGAGTTAGCGGCAAGAGTCCAGGGCGTGGTGGTCCATGCCAGGAAATACGGCTTGCCCCACTCCGTCATTTCAGGCTTTGGGTCTTTCATGGCGAACTGCGCCGTAACAGTAGTATCCTTTACGTCGCGGTAACAACCTGGCTGGTTGAGCTCGTGGCTTGACAAGCCAGTTCCTGCTGCCGGTGAATAAGGCTGGATTGTGTATCCCTTGTATAAGAGACCCTTGTCGTAGAGCTGCTTCAACAGCCACCACAAAGTTTCGATATACTTATTGTCGTAAGTAATATAAGGGTGGTCAAGGTCGACCCAATACCCCATCTTTTCCGTCAGGCTGCGCCACTCGGCAGTGAACTTCATCACATTCTCGCGGCACTTATGGTTGTAGTCTTCAACTGATATGTATTTATCTGACTCTTTGTTGTCAATATCAGCCTTTGTTATGCCAAGATCTTTCTCAACGCCAAGCTCGACAGGCAGTCCGTGAGTATCCCATCCGGCCTTGCGGTGTACCTGAAAACCCTTCATCGTCTTGTAACGGTTGAAGGTGTCTTTTATAGTACGGGCAAGTACATGGTGAATGCCAGGATGACCGTTGGCCGAAGGAGGTCCCTCGAAAAATACGAACTGGGGACAACCTTCACGCTCGGTTATTGATTTATGGAACACGTCGTTCTTATTCCACTCCTCTAATATAGTTTTGTTTGTTGCGGTCAAGTCAAGACCTTTGTGTTCGGCAAATTTATCGGCCATATTATTTCTTTTTTATTTTCTTACATTTGTTTGAGGCGCAAAGTTAAGGAAAAAAATCGTTACGGCAAAAAATTACATTAAAGATTAAACCAAATTATATACAACAAGCGCACATATACGAGCAACAACTATGCAGATTAGCCACTCAACGTTACGGATATTAACCTAAACAGACTGTTTTGTTTCTGATTATCAACAAGCGTTTTACTGCTTGTCGGAATAAGGCAGGAGCACCCGGAACCGCCCCAAGTAAACATTAAGGGAATTGAAGGAAAGAGGTCTGTAAAAACGCGGCTTTCAAAAGGCGGCCTATTAGCTTGCAAAAGGTTATCTCTTGCGTGACAAAAGGCTATCTTTTGCACGCTAAAAGACAACCTTTTGCAAGCATGGAATAAAAATGCTGAATTTTAGATATATGCCGAATTTAATCGGATAATGATACATCATGTACCAAATTATTGTAAATCAATCATTTATACACATTGTCGCAACAATAAAAGCAATGCCCGTCTTCGCAGAAATAAAAGCCGGAGACTATAAAAATACTATTAGCCGCAAACAGTACGAAATACAGTTTACGGCGAATTGTATAATCAGCATCGTGATTTAATCCGGAAAATACTGAAATAAAAAGCATCAGGACCTAGAACGGCAGCGGTCCGTCACCAGGCAACGGGCCATCAAACGGGGGCATATCATCGCCGCCGTTAATGCGCGAGCCTATTATTTCGCCGCCCGATGTTGGAGGTGTGTATTCATTAGGATTCTCGAACCTGGTAAACTCGCCACGGAAAGTCAGCAGCACATCGCCCGTACCGCCCTTTCTGTGTTTGGCTATTATTATCTGGGCTTTGCCGTGAAGGTCGTTCCCTTTCTCGTCGGTAAATATCCTATAATACTCAGGACGATGCACGAACAACACCATGTCGGCATCCTGCTCTATGGCACCCGACTCTCGAAGGTCGCTCAACTGTGGGCGTTTTCCTTCCGGCCCCTCACGCCCCTCGACTGTACGGTTAAGCTGCGACAAGGCCAACACCGGAATGTCAAGCTCCTTCGCCAGCCCCTTCAAAGAACGGCTGATGGTAGAGACCTCCTCCTGCCTGCTGCCGAAACGCGCACCACTGGCGTTCATAAGCTGCAAGTAGTCAATCATTATCAGTTCTACCCCCTTTTCCCTGACAAGCCTTCTCGCCTTTGTACGCAACTCGAATATCGACATGCCAGGCGTATCATCAATGTATATCGGCGCAGTCTGCAACCGGGCAACGTTCTTGTCAAGCCGGCTCCATTCCTCATCGTCCAGCTGTCCGTTCAATATCTTCTTGCCTTCAATCTCACAGACGTTTGATATCAGTCGGTTAACAAGCTGCACGTTGTTCATTTCAAGAGAAAAGAATGCTATCGGCTTTCCGTAATCAACAGCGATGTTCTTTGCCAATGACAAGGCGAACGACGTCTTCCCCATGGCCGGACGCCCAGCTATGATTACCAAATCACTCTTCTGCCAACCGGCCGTGTAATCGTCAAGCTTGGCATATCCGGTCGGTATTCCGGTCAATCCACCCTTGTTGGCAGCAGCCTTTTGCAATATCTCGACAGCCTGCTTTACGACAGGGTCTATCTGAGTATAATCCTGCCGCATGTTTTTCTGCGACAATTCAAACAACGAACCTTCGGCCTCCTGCATCAATTCATCCACGTCGACAGTGTCGTCAAAGGCTTTTGTCTCTATTACGCTTGCAAAAGAAATAAGCTGCCTGGCCAGAAATTTCTGTGCAAGTATTTTCGCATGATACTCTATGTGGGCCGAAGATGCCACATTCGAGCTTAAATCCAATATGTAAGCCGCACCACCGACATCCTCGAGCGTCCCCTGACGCTTGAGTTCTTCAGTTACCGTCAATATGTCAACCGGGCGTTCCTCGATGCTAAGGCTCTGTATAGCCCTGTACACTTTCTGATTGCGGGACTCGTAAAATGTCTCGGGGCGCAAAATCTCGCTGACTACGGAGAATGCGTCCTTGTCAATCATCAATGCTCCAAGCACAATCCTCTCAATATCCAAAGCTTGCGGCTGTATGTGGGCATAATTATTATCCAATGTCTGTCGTTTATTCTTTTCTGGCATTTCAACTTCATATCTAAAATCTGGCCACAAAAGTACAAATAAATATCGGGTTTCATACAATTAAATCGTACTTTAGCAGTTATAGTAAAACAAAAACGTATCATTTTAACCCTCCAGCATTATGAAAACAGTTTATCCATGCGCCAAGATAAACCTTGGACTGAACATAGTTAGCAAACGCCAAGACGGATACCATAATCTCGAGACCGTATTTTATCCCATACCGCTATGCGACAAAATTGAAATCGAGCAAGCAGACTGCACTACTCCCGGACAACCGTGCACACTCAGCATGGATGGTATTAAGATAGAAGGTGACGCAGCCGATAATCTTGTCGTAAAAGCATACATGCTGCTCAAGCAAATGTTTCCAACCAACCTTCCTGATGTTAATATAAGATTAACAAAAAACATACCTTCACAAGCTGGCATGGGCGGCGGTTCTTCCGACTGTGCTTACACTATAACAGCACTTAATCAAATGTTTAATCTGGGTATGCAAGAGCATGAAATGCAGCGACTTGCAATGACACTTGGTGCAGACTGTGCATTCTTTGTCAATCCAAAGCCATCTTATGCTACCGGTATAGGTGAAATACTCACCCCAATAAACCTCGACCTCAGCCAGTACATTTTTGCATTGGTAAAACCACAGGTAAAAATCAGCACAAAAGAGGCATTCGCCAACATCACGCCGGAAGCGCCTACAATATGCTGTAAAGACATTGTCTGCCAACCAATCGAAACATGGAAAGACTTGCTTGTAAACGATTTCGAGAAAAGCATAATACCTAACCATCCGGAAATTGCAAGCATAAAGGAGAAGCTCTATGAGCTTGGAGCCGTTTATTCGGCAATGAGCGGGAGCGGAAGCACTCTGTTTGGCATATTCAAACAAGCGCCAACCAATTTGGAATTGATTTTTAAAGACTGTTTCACCGCAGTAATAACTGTATAACCCAACCGGCATCCGCGTCAGGCTAATATATTTTTCATTTTTTAACTAGGTTGCAATAACAATGTATTGATATTTTTTGTAATTTTGCAGCGTCTTTCAAGCAAAATACAGCTATCAGTTTAGTAATCAGGTACTTACATATTTTCAAGGTAAATAGATGAGACAATTAAAGATTCAAAAAAGTATTACCAACCGTTCAAGTGAGGCTTTAGACAAATATCTTGTTGAAATCGGACGCGCTCCATTAATCTCTATTGACGAGGAAATTGAACTAGCACAAAAAATCAGGAAAGGAGGCCCCGAAGGAGAAAGGGCGAAAAACAAGCTTGTCACAGCAAATTTACGTTTCGTCGTTTCAGTAGCCAAGCAATATCAGCACCAGGGACTCACATTAACAGACTTGATTGACGAAGGCAATATTGGTCTTATCAAAGCGGCCCAGAAATTTGATGAAACACGTGGATTCAAGTTCATATCATACGCCGTATGGTGGATTCGTCAAAGTATTCTCCAAGCTATTGCCGAACAAAGCCGTATTGTGCGCCTGCCATTAAACCAGGTAGGTTCATTAAATAAAATCAATCACGAAATAAACAAGTTTGAACAGGAAAACCAAAGACACCCATCTGTATCTGAACTTTCCGAAATGACCAAACTTGACGAGGAGAAGATAGGCCAGTCATTAGCTGCAGACGGTCACCATGTAAGTATTGACGCGCCGTTTCAGGACGGTGAGGACAACTGTATGCTTGACGTGATGCCAAGCGGAGACGACAGCCGTACTGACCGTGTAGTCGACCATGAATCAATGGCATTGGAACTCAATACCGTCTTAAGCAAGGTACTGAAAGAACGCGAAATAACCATAATCCGCGAGTGTTTCGGTATAGGTTGCCATGAAAAAGGACTTGAGGAAATCGGCGACCAGTTAGGTCTTACGCGTGAACGTGTACGCCAAATCAGAGAAAAAAGTATTGCCAAATTAAGGGAAAGTGGTAATGCAAAGATACTGATGAAATATCTCGGATAAACTGCATCAGGCAATATAATACAACAACAATAACGGGATTAAATCCTAACAATAGTAACTAGTAGGATTTAATCCCGTTATTGTTATCATATCAGATGAACATAAACATCTGGTTTCATGCTTATTACATAGTAATATTCAACTGCAGCTCAAGGTCGGTTGCCACCGAACTGTCTATCTGCTGATAGCTATTTCCTATCTTGTCCCTGTCAAAATATTTCGTAGTGCCAATCTTAGCCGCAATAGTAATGACATCGGAAAAAGCCGAACTTGCAACGACAGCAAATCTCATCCCGTTGCCATAGTACGCCGGAGAATAAAACGAATAAAACAAACCGCGCTCATAAGCATACACACGACTGTCATAATCGTCCGTATTAAAATATCCCAAAGTAACCGTAGCATTCAAGACATGAGCTAGGTTAAAACTGACATTCTGGGTTAACATCCATCCAAAACTCCTTGCTGAATATTTAGTATAAGCAATGTCCGCCTGTGTTTTCCAACTAAACAAATCACCATTACGAGCAATAGAAAAACGTGTTCTATGCTCATTCCGATATACCAACCGACTTTTATCCTCATTGTCACGTTCACGCATCTTAAACCGATAGCGTAAAGCAAAAATCCACAGCTCTTTTGAATAATTAAATTGCAACAAATTATCGAATGATCTTGAACTATTTGACGCCTGGTATTTCGGCCATGCAAAATACGCAAAATCCGTATAAGCCAAAACATTAAGCCCTATTGCCGGTTTCCAATTCACGCCGACATATATTCCACTTTCATTCTGAACTGCGCCGCCTGAATTAAAACTCTCTGCAAAAAGAGAATAATAGTTAAACGAATAAAAGCGTTGCAAAGCCATTATGTCAAGATTATCTGCCAGGCTGAAACTCAAAGAATTTATTGTGGCCACAGCACCGCATCCACCAGTAGCAGTCTCACCGCTGATCGAAAGCCTATGGCCGGTGTATCCATAATTAACACCCACATTGTAAAAATCCTTGCCATGTGCGTAAATACGCCGGTAAACAGCCTCCGTCTTTGGCTTCAACTCCTTATCCAACGACACAAACACACCCGTCAACCCTGCATAAAACCCACCCCATCTGTAATCAATATTACCACCAGCCAAAATATGGGAAGAGTTGTTTTTCTTTGACATTTCCGTCTCCGTACGGTGATAACCCGATGAAAGAATAGTTGCAATAGTTTTGTCTTCGCTATTCAACGTGGCGTCAAACTTGCGGTATGAAACAAAGGCACTGGCATCAAGCCCTTTGGCTATATTAACCGTTGCTGCAACTCCTTGTAAATAATTTGCATCCGAACGTGACGCATGCGCCCTGATATTGCTACCACCACGTCCCAAAGTCGAAAGCGTTGACAATTTTCCAAAACTATAATTGTTATTGATAACAAGTCCCATACCAAACCTAACACGATACCGGCCTAAAGCCAAGGTCTTTAACTTCCCTAATTTTTTCACGACAAGATAAAACGAATAGAAGTCATATCCTGAACTGTTCCTGCCTGCGAAAAAAGGTTCTCCGGCATCTTGCGAGCCAAGCACTCCCAACCTTACATAATCGCCATACGTAAAATCATACATCAAAGAATGTTTATACTGGTACCCCATGTACCCTTTCTTGTCTCCTTTCCTCTCATAAAACGGAATTTTAAATGAACCGAGAATTTCATGTTTACCGTATTTCGCAATATTGGATAGCGAAGGATACTTACCTTTCGCAACATCTCCTGCATATGTAAAATATGAAAGAAGGCGACGTTTGAAATAATCCAAATCGCTTATCATTGCCAACTCCCCCAACGATTTAACTGCTCCGTATCTATAAATATACTCAGCAATGTTTTCTACATCTTTTGACGTAAGAAAAGGAAGTTGCTCCAGTTCTTCCCTCGATGCAGTATTTATGTTTATCGGATCTTTCTCCAAATCACACAACATGTCATATGAGTTTTCCCATTCGGAAGATTCAAAGTCTTCAATTTCTCCCAATTGATATAAATATTGCTCCCACTCACGCTGTTGCGCATGCAACACGGAAACGACAGACAAAAAGAAAACAACAAATAGATATTTCACCATAAGCAACAACTTAATTTGTCTTTTTCATAATAAGTCAGTTAACAAAGGCAAACAAATACCGCGCAAAACATGGCAAACGATAAGACAATACACAGCCAATCACACTGTCAAAAGCCTTCTTTCACTTACAAGTAAAATAGATAATAAAAAAGGATTGCCATTATATACGACAATCCTTTATTGACAGTCAGTTTCACAAAACAAGCATTAGAACGGTAGATCATCCTCGCTGCCATCATTCGGTTGCTGCGGGAACGGAGAAGCTGCAGGGGCCGGGGCCTCGGGAGAGGCATTTACAACTGGCTGTACCGGAGCCGGCTGGGCAAACTGTGCGTTTGGAGCGGCATTCTGAACAGCATTCGGGTCGATTCGTTCCACCTTCCATGCCCGTATGCTATTGAACCAACGTCCTTGATACTCGCGGGCGTCAATGTCAAAACTTACCCTTAATTCCTCACCTATCTGGATATTAAACAACTGTATCTTGTCTGAACCGAATACATTAAAACAGCACCTGCGCGGATATTGGTCATGAGTCTCAAGTACATAATCCTGTGTCATCCATGGACTACCCGTCCTAGACGAAACTCCCTCCCTTGCAGGAAGCACTGCAATGATTTTTCCTTCTATTTCCATAACTTCTTCTTGAGTCTTAGATTTTTCGATTGCGAAATTAATAAAATACTTGTGAATAAAGAAATTTTTGCAGATTTTTTTTGTTTTGCAATTTGCTTTTTAGTATTTTTGTATCCTATTAAAAGGCAGTACAAAGCCCCAACAGACAAGTGAAAAAAGCATGTAATACAAACATTAAGTCATTCATTCTGAAATGAATGCCATGACACGTTTGAACGTTGCAAGCCGCGAACTTGCCTATTAACGTAAATTAAAAAACTATCATAATGAGACTAACTATTTCAAGTACAACCTTGGCAAGCCGCCTGACGGCCCTTTCAAAAGTATTCAACAGCAAGAACTCCTTGCCTATATTAGACTGCTACCTGTTTGAAGTTAACAGCAACCAGCTTACAATAACAGCTTCAGACAGCGAAAATGTCATGACAACACAAATACAATTAGACGAGTCTGACGGCAACGGAACATTTGCCGTAAACAACCGTAACATATTAGATGCCGTAAAAGAATTACCTGAACAGCCCCTGACATTGGACGTTGATATGTCAACCTACGCAATAAAGGTCATATACATGAACGGCATGTACAACTTCACGGCTCAAAGCGGAGACGAATTCCCGCGCATGCAACCACTCAATGACAGTGCAGCCGCAATAACAATCGAGTCAAAGACATTGGCCAACGACATAGCCCACTCCATATTTGCCACCGCAAACGAAGAGCTTAGGCCTGTCATGAACGGTATATATTTTGACCTTAAAGAAGACTCCCTGGCCATAGTGGCCAGCGATGGTCACAAATTGGTACGTACACTCAACAAAAACATAAAGTCGGAAAAGCCGATGTCATTCATCCTGCCGAAGAAACCGGCGACACTCCTTAAAAACGTATTGCAAAAAACCGAAGACGATGTAATAATACGCTTCGATGACCGCAATGCAAACATATTATTCCCCGAAGGTACGTTAGCATGCAGGCTGATAGAAGGACGTTATCCAAACTATAATTCAGTAATACCGCAGGACAATCCCAACTTGCTTACAGTTGACCGCATGGTACTAGCAAGCGTAGTGCGCCGAGTACTTCCTTTTGCAAGCGACAGCAGCCAGCAAATCCGGCTGCACATAGAAACTGGCAAAGCCGTGATTTCGTCGGAAGACATAGATTTCTACACAAGTGCTAAAGAAGAAATTGTATGCGACTACAACGGAATGCCGATGGACATAGGTTTCAAAGGGACCTCACTCATGGAAATCCTGACAAATCTTGACGGAGAGGAAGTTGAACTGAAACTAGCAGACCCAAGCCGTCCATGCCTTATCATACCGACCAATCAACCGGAAAACGAAGACGTTCTGATGCTGATAATGCCAATGTTGCTAAATGATTGACAAACAATAGTACTCGGTACAGAAGCTGGCAGCATGTTACTGCCAGCTTCTGTAAACCCGCAAAGAAATAATTACAATGAAACTCAACTTAACAAGACCACTCATAATATTCGACCTGGAAACGACCGGCCTCGACCTTGTAAAAGACAGGATAATACAAATCTCATATATAAAAGTACATCCGGACGGCAATGAAGAACGCGAAAATAAATTTGTAAATCCGGAAAGACCTATTCCCGCTGAAGTAGCGCAACTCACAGGAATAACAGACGACGACGTCAAAGACGCACCGACATTCAAAGACATAGCTCAATATTTGGAAAAAAAATTTAAAGGATGCGATTTCGCCGGATTCAACTCAAACCACTTTGACATTCCAATGTTGGCAGAAGAATTCCTACGCGCAAGTATAGACTTTGACTTTTCAAAGTGCCGTCTTATCGATGTGCAGACAATATTCCATAAAATGGAACGACGCAACCTTGCAGCAGCTTATAAGTTTTATTGTGGACACAAAATGGAGGATGACTTCACTGCACACAAAGCCGACGAAGACACTGAAGCAACATACAGGGTTCTGCAAGGAGAACTTGACATGTACGCACCTGGAAAACAGGAAGAACCGGAACGACAACTGAACAACGACATGGACGAACTTGCCGAATTCTCGAAATTGAACAGCAATGTTGACTTCGCAGGACGTATTGTATGGAAAGAAATGAAAGACAAAGACGGGAATCCGATACTCGACAATTCAGGGAAACCACGTATGTATGAAGTGTTCAATTTCGGGAAATATAAAGGTTGGGGGGTCGCTGACGTCTTACACAAAGACCCGGGATATTACAGTTGGATGTTAAGCAGCGATTTCACATACAACACCAAACAAGTGTTAACCCGAATACGTCTCAGGGAATTCAACAACAGATAAAGCCACTCCATAACCTGGGAAAGCTAAATAATATCAGAATAGTGGGTTGCAGTATATTCAAAAACAAAATCAATTAAAATGTTGAAAGGTAAGAAAATAGTTCTCGGCATAACAGGAAGCATAGCAGCGTATAAGGCATGCCTCATAATCCGGGGGCTTATTAAACAAGGAGCTGAAGTACAGACAGTTATCACGCAAGCCGGAAAAGAATTCATCACGCCTATTACATTATCGGCGCTTACGCATAAACCTGTTATAAGTGAATTTTTTTCACAACGCGACGGCACGTGGCATTCGCATGTTGACCTCGGACTTTGGGCTGACGCGATGCTGATAGCGCCATGTACGGCAAGCACACTTGGGAAAATGGCTAATGGCATAGCAGACAACATGCTCGTAACGACATACCTTTCAATGAAGGCCCCCGTGTTCGTGGCTCCGGCAATGGACCTAGACATGTATGCACATCCTTCAACACATTGCAACCTTGAAAAGC
This sequence comes from Prevotella sp. CAG:1058, assembly GCA_000433175.1. GTDB lineage: Bacteria > Bacteroidota > Bacteroidia > Bacteroidales > Bacteroidaceae > Prevotella. The sequence continues at coordinate 5,890 of HF986650.1, read as the reverse complement.
TACGCTCGTTCGGCAATATAATAATCGAGCCCCAAAGCGGCTTCCTTGCTAGCGGACTTGAAGGCAAGGGACGTATGGAAGACCCTGAAAACATAATACAAATATTGGACGACTATTTCAACCCGAGGAAATACGAACTTAGCGGTAAGCATATAATGATAACAGCTGGTCCAACTTACGAAAAAATTGACCCTGTTAGGTTTATTGGGAACTACTCAAGTGGCAAAATGGGATACGCCTTGGCAGAGGAATGCGCAAAACGTGGTGCGGATGTCACACTTGTCAGCGGTCCTACAAGTCTTGAATGTCCCCAAAACGTAAAACGCATAAATGTTGAAAGCTGCAAGGAAATGTACGACTCGGCAACTGACGAATTTAAACATTGTGATGCAGCCATACTTTGCGCAGCCGTAGCTGACTTCAAGCCTGCACAAACAGCCAATAAGAAAATAAAACGAAGTAATGACGATCTGGTCATCAATTTCATACCAACCCAAGACATCGCAGCTGAATTGGGACGGACAAAACATACCGGACAGATTTTGGTTGGATTTGCATTGGAAACGGACAACGAAGACACAAATGCAAAGAAGAAACTGGATAAAAAAAATCTTGACTTCATCGTATTAAATTCAACTCGTAACAAAGGCACCACATTCCGCTCAGACGACAATCAGATAAAAATCATAACTTCCACAGAAGTAAAAGAATATGATAAAAAGGACAAACACGAAGTAGCACGCGATATTATTGACGAATTGGTTGCCACAATAAAACAAAAGAATTTATAACGTAGTAATCGAAAATACATGAGACTGTTACTTACAATAATTTGTTTTGCCATAATAACTGCAAACAAGGCTATAGCCCAGGAACTCCAAGCCAGGGTTACGGTAAACCATAGCCAAATTCAAGGTACCGATGCAAGTGTATTCGACGATTTACAACAAACACTTGAACAGTTTATTAACGACAGACAATGGACATCATTGCAATTCCAAAAAAACGAACGAATTGTCTGCAATTTCAATATAACAGTCACAAAATATGACCAATCGTCAAACCTTTTCACATGTACAGCACTAATACAAGCAAACCGCCCTGTTTACAATTCTGCTTACACAACTACCCTATACAACAACAAAGACGGAGATTTCAACTTTGAATATGCCCAATTCGACCAACTCAACTTTAATGAAGAAATGGTTGATAACCAACTCACAGCCCTAATAGCCTATTATGCTTACCTTATAATAGGCCTTGACCTTGACAGTTTTTCACCAATGGGCGGTGAAGACATATTACAGCGTTGTCTGAATTTAGTAAACAACGCCCAAAACCTGAATTTTACCGGCTGGAAAGCTTTTGACAATGACCGGAACAGGTTTGCGATTATAAATGACTATATGGATGGAGCGATGAAACCATTTCGTCAATTACAATATGACTACTATCGTACAGGATTGGATGAAATGGCAAATAACGCCGACCGTGGACGCACGAACATCTCTACAGCAATCCAGACTCATTTAAAGAAAGTACATGAAGACAAGCCGCTAAGCATGCTCCCGCAAATATGGACAGATTTTAAAAAAGACGAACTCAGTAATATATATAAGGGAAAAGGCACACAAAAGGAAAAAGAATGTGTATATGGAATTTTATTCTCAATAAATGCATCTCAAAATAATTTCTGGGAGAAAATAAAAGAATAATAAATTACATACAATATACAACAAAAATGCTTAAACATCTATACATCAACAATTTTACCATAATTGATAAACTCGACATACCTTTTTCTCCTGGATTTTCCGTCATAACAGGAGAAACTGGTGCTGGCAAAAGCATTATACTTGGAGCCATCAACCTGCTTTTAGGGCAACGGGCCGATATGAGATTTATGAGAGACCCTGCACAAAAATGTGTAATCGAAGCACATTTTGATATCAGCCGTTACGGTATGCAAACTTTTTTTGACGAGAACAGTATAGACTACGACCCTGACGATTGCATATTGAGGCGGGAAATAAGCCCTTCTGGCAAAAGCAGGGCTTTTATTAACGATACACCTGTACCATTAACCTGCATGCGGACGTTGGGATGTCTGCTTATCGACATACATAGCCAGCACCAAAACCTGCTTCTGAATGAAGAGAACTTCCAACTAAGCGTTGTTGACATCATTGCATCTGATAATGAACTTTTAACTAAATATCGGAAAAAGTTCATCCAATACACAGAAGCGAAGAAAAAGGTGCAACGTATGAGGGAAGAAATAGCAGAAAACAAGAAAAATGAAGATTTCATACGATTCCAACTGAAAGAACTAACTGATGCCAATCTGAAATCTGGCATGCAGGAAGAACTCGAACATGAAAGCGATATTCTCGGACATGTAGAAGAAATAAAAGCAACACTATATAACGTTGAAGAAATACTCGGAAACGGGAAAGGAGCGATAACACAACTGAAAGAAGCATCCCGCTCGCTTGCCAGTATATCAGCCATATATCCTGAATCAGAAACGGCAGCCGAACGTATTGACTGTTGCTATATAGAACTAAAGGATTTATTACAAGAAATAAGTTCAAGAGCTACCGATATTGAGTTTGATCCACAACGTCTTGAATCTGTAAACTCAACATTAGATAAAATATACTCTCTCGAACAGAAGCATAGTGTTACTACTATTGACGACCTACTTGAAATCCAAGCCGAGCTTTCCGAAAAGTTAGGGCATATTGATAATTGTGATGAAGAATTGGCTGAACTTGATGCAAACGAACATAGATTGGAGGAAGAATGCAAGAAACTTGCCGCACAAATTACTGACGTACGAATAAAAGCTATCAAAACAATAGAAAACAAAATTCCCAATACACTTGCCTCACTCGGCATGACTAAAGCACGTTTTATTATAAATATAGAACCAAAAAGTTTAGGAATTGACGGCTGCGACAGAATTACGTTTACATTCAGCGCCAATACTAAATCACCACTACTGCCTGTAACTCAAGTCGCATCTGGCGGTGAAATCGCCCGAGTAATGTTATCTATAAAAGCCATGATAAGTGGAGCAGTTAAACTTCCGACTATAATATTTGATGAGATAGACACAGGTGTTAGTGGCGCAATAGCTGAAAAGATGGCGGCAATAATGCAAGACATGGCTCATGCAGAACGACAGGTCATAAGCATAACACACCTGCCACAAATCGCGGCAAAAGGTACAACACACTACAAAGTATACAAAGAGGAAACTCAAAATGGTACCATAAGCCGTATGCGAATACTCGAATCCGCCGAACGTATTAACGAAATAGCCCAAATGCTAAGTGGCTCAGAAATAACAGAAGCAGCTGTGAGCAATGCCAAAGAACTTCTAAAAAGTTAATCCACTATCAGAATTTATGTGGCTTATTATAATTAATAAATCAACTAAAATTGTATTTCAATAAATAACCATAATGAATAAAAAACATTTTATAATTCTACTTGCTGCGATAATCACTGCTTACGTTCAATGCAATGCACAACCTTCAAAGGTGAAAACTGCAGCAAAGTCTGTATTCAAACTTACAACATATAAAGCCGACGGCTCTATTTTAGCTGAAAGCAACTGTATATTCACAGACTCGGAGGGCACTGCAATAAGTACACTTACCCCTTTCATTGGAGCAGCAAAAGCCACCATTACCGATACACGTGGCCATCAGATGGAAGTAACCCGAATGTTAGGAGCAAACGAATTATATAATTTTGCAAAATTCAAGACTGAAGCAAATAAAATAAAGCCTATACAAATAGCATCGGAACCATCAAAGCCTGGCGATGCCGTATGGATAGCGTCATACGGAAATGATAAAGGAAACCCAACGGCATCTACAATTAAAAGTGTAGAGACTTTCATGGACAAGTATTCATATTACATTCTCAATACGAACGCATCAGAAACCGAACCCAACACATGTATTTTATTTAATGAAAGCGGCAAGGCTATAGGACTCACAAAACCTGCAAAAGCTACGGCTGGAATGCATGCAATTGATGCAAATTATGCATTGAGTCTCAGTACGTCAGGATTCTCACTTAACGACCCAGTACTGAGCCAAATCGGAATACCTCCAGCCCTGCCTGAAAAACAAGATCAGGCGTTGTTAATGCTAATGATAGCTGGCCAGAAAACAGATACAGCCCAATTAGAAGCTATAGCCTCGGATTACATAAAAAATTATCCTACACTAATTGACGGATATACATCACTTGCACGGTTTTACGTAAGCAGAAATGAATTTTCTCAAGCTGCCAATATAATGGAAGAAGCAATTAAACAAACCGTCCAAAAAGATGACGCTCACGCTGCATACGGGAAACTGATCTACGATGTCATTGCATACAGCGACTCTGTAATATACTCCCCTTGGACGCTAGAAATGGCAACTTCTCAAACAGAAAAAGCATACGAAATAAACCCATTACCCATCTATCGACACCAATTAGCACAAATTAATTATGCTAAAGGAAAATATCAAGAAGCACACGATGAGTTTTTAGCTCTACTAAAATCACCTATACGTAATCCTGAATTATTTTATGAAGCTGCCCGTTGCATAAAAATGCAGAACGGATCTCAAACAGAAATAATAGCCCTGCTTGACAGTGCTATCAACACAACAGACACATTGCGCATAAACGAAGCTGCTCCATATTTTCTTGAACGTGCCGAAGCATACGAACAAATTGGGAACTATAGACAAGCCGTTTTCGACTACACTAGGTACGAAATACTCTCTCCAACTCGTCCTGAAGCCTATTTTTATTATACAAGAGCTCTTGCGGAGATAAAAGCACGACTCTATCAGCAAGCCTTAGCAGACATTAGCACATCTATAACATTGGCTCCAAACGAACCTACATATTATGCTGAAATGGCATCGCTACAATTAAGAGTAAATTTAATTGATAATGCCATAAGAACTGCAACCAGATGCATAGAGATTGCACAAGACTATTCTGATGGTTATCTAATACTCGGACTAGCTCAAATTAGCAAGGGAGATAAAACAAATGGTATCTTAAACTTAAACAAAGCCGACAAATTAGGTAATACACAAGCCAAGCAATTTATAGACAAATATTCAACTGAAAATAATAATTAAATAAAACACCAATCTATCTTACATATATATAGCAATACCCCTTCTTGATTTATGATCAGGAGGGGGGTATTTAATATTCACACAAGGGTTCGCTCCTGAGACGCACAAAATAGGACTATGGCTATACTGCTGTCTCGCAAAGCAAGCAGTACAGATATATTACATGAAACAGCCGGTCACGACATCCCCTCGCTTTACAAGGAAACGAGTTCCGGCGGCCTTGCAAAGATTCTTGCCCCGAAAGCGAGCAGGAACGAATAACTGTAAAAAACACCATCGGGTTGGTACAAGAACGGGGAAACTCCATCTTACATCTGGAACAGCAAATTAAAATCCAGCCAACAGCAGCCTGATAATGCCAGTCGGTCCAACCTGGACACAATATCATTAAGAACAAGCCATATCAAAGCCATCCTGGCCTGGTATGGCTTTTACCATGCCTTAAATATCCGACCATGAGAGTCAAATTCCCGGCAAGGAGACGTCATCTTCGCTTCCTCACGTAAAGAAAGCCCCTGTTTAGGCACGATTCATCCAAACCTGTCTCAGGTTCTCCCATAACTCACATCCTGTCCCATTACCCACATTTGTCACATATCTTCCATTCCTCCCATCACCGGCACGCACAAAAAAAAAGAGTCCCGCAGGAATCTCTTCCTGCAGGACCCTCACTCAAAAAAGGCGGCCTCCTACTCTCCCGCATCGCATTGCAGTACCATCGGCGCAAG
>HF986649.1 GCA_000433175.1 Prevotella sp. CAG:1058 | reverse complement strand
TTGCGGACAATTAACCGCATATTTTGCGGCTTATTGTCCGCAAAGAACGATTATTTTAATGATTTCGTTATGTAAAATGTGGCTCGTATCAGTTGTTTGTGCAATGTATTTTGTTGGTCTTACATTGTAAATATTCATTGCCTGGCATTGGTTTGCACATTTGTTATTGCCGTTTTTTGTGTGTTTAATGAAAAACAAAAAATCCTGATTCCGTTTCGAAATCAGGATTCTGTTTGTTGAGAGTGGTACCACCAGGAATCGAACCGGGGACACAAGGATTTTCAGTCCTTTGCTCTACCAACTGAGCTATGGCACCATCGTTATTGCTTGTTTGCGGGTGCAAAGATAGGCGTTTTTTGTGATTCTCGCAAGTTTTTTCGCATTTTTCTTGAAAAAAATGCACGAGTTTCAGAAAATTGCAGTATCTTTGCACCCGCAATTCGGGATTTAGCGCAGTTGGTAGCGCACTACGTTCGGGACGTAGGGGTCGCTGGTTCGAGTCCAGTAATCCCGACTGTAAGCGGAAAAAGGTAACGATACTTTTTTCCGCTTTTATTTTTTATGTGCCGGCTGGTTGCCGGCGTTGTGGCGTTAATATGTCATCGGGGCTGACTGGTTCGGGCGTGTTAGTGGTGGTCTTTGTAGTATTGCCGCCGTATGGACTGGCCGCATGCAGGCAGGGGCTTTTGTGCGTTTGAAGATAAATAATGCAGTTTAACCGCAATTTTGGGCTATTTGATACATGTAAAATGCATTTTAATCCATATTTGTCCTTAATGCTGTTGGCGGTATTCGCAATAATGTTTTTTTTGTAAAAAAATTGTCGGCAGTCTTGTTTGCCTGATAACGGACATCGTGCAGACGTCTCTTGTACGTATACATTTTCTTAGTTATTAACTTAAATATTTTAGTATTATGAAAATTGACAGATTTTTTAGCAGGTTCTTTTTGGTTGCGGCAGTATGCTTATTCTGCGCTTGCAGCAGTGACGACGATGAAGATGACGGCTCAGGTTCGGGCGGCTCGGGTAAAGGTTCGGTAACGCTGAATATCGGCGGGGTAAAGGCTAAGCTTGACAATGTGTATTGGATGGCGGAGGCGAACGGCGACGGCACTAATTATTACGAACTGCAATTCATGTCGTTCGACATGTATGCTTACATGGCAGGCGGCGACTATTCTTCGTTCCCGTCGAGCTATTCGGTGGTTTACATATCATTTGAAGCGCCTGGCACGCTTTCAGAGTTGCCCGTAGGTACTTTTAGCGAAGAAGACTATGAATTGTCTGGCATATTGGACGCTTCAATGGAGAATGGTGGTGAAGGACGCTATTATGTTGAAGAAGGTCCTTCCAGTGGCAATCTTGTTATAACAAAGAGCGGCGATAATTACACGGTGACGATAGAGCCGCTCGAGATTATTTACAGCGACCCGGATAACGTTGGTAATGGCGATTGGGGCTCAACCACAATGCAGTGGAACTATGCGGGCAAGATTAAGAAAGGCTCCCACGGAGTAGAATGGCGTAAGCAAGCCCGTCGGCAACATGCCGGCATCAAGCCAGCCTGCATACCTGCAGAGGTAATATATTTGCCCCGATAAGCGTAAGCCTTTTACGGGCATGTTTCAAAAGGTCATGTTTTGCTTGCCAAAACATGACCTTTTGCGTTGTAAAAGATAACCTTTTGTGCCGCAAAAGGTTATCTTTTGGATTTTGAGGCGTAATGTGTTGATAATCAGAGGTTTGTCTGTCCCTATCTGTCTCCTGTTGCTTTAATGTCCGTGCCGCCTTGTCCCCTTTCGGCGTTGCAAGGATGCAACGACCGATTCCGCGTCTGCAGATTGCTGCATGATACTAAAAGCTAGAGTGGATTGTTGGTTGTGAAGATTGAAGGTTGTGAAATGTATATACTTGTTTTATTTTTACGGAATTATAAAATTAACTAACTACATTACAGAAAAATACGCTATATTTGCAGTGCCGAAACGGTCATTTCGGAAATGGTTGTTTCGGAAATTGAAATTAAAAGAATAAAGTCATGAATTTTTTTGACAGGACAGAAGAAATAGCATCTTTGCATGAAATTCGTGAAATAGCAAAGAATAACGCACAATTCACGGTAGTGACAGGACGTCGCCGCATAGGTAAGACATCTCTTGTATGGAAAGCGTACGAGGACGAGCCTATCCTTTATTTCTTCGTTGCCCGCAAAGCTGAAAGTGACTTATGCGAGGACTATCAGCTTGAAATCGAAAATAAGTTGGGAATACCGACAATGGGACGGGCTGGACATTTTACAGACATATTTGAATTTCTGATGAAACTTTCCATAGACCGCCCTATAACGCTGTTCATTGATGAGTTTCAGGAATTCTTCCGCGTGAACAAGTCTGTATACAGCGACATGCAGCGTATCTGGGACATTTACAGTAATAAAGCCCATATAAACCTGATTGTTTGCGGTTCTATTTACTCCATGATGACAAAGATATTCAAGGACAAGAAGGAACCATTATATAACAGGCAGACGCGTTTTATGACTGTACGCCCGTTTACTCCAACTGTACTAAAGGAAATCCTGACAAAATATAATCCCGATTACACGGCAGAAGACCTGTTGGCTCTATATTCATTTACCGGAGGTGTGGCAAAATACGTGCAATTGCTTGTAGATGCAGGGGCTACGACCAAAGGAAAAATGCTGAATCAAATCGTAAAGGCCGATTCCATTTTTCTGGGAGAAGGCAAAGCCATACTTATTGAAGAGTTTGGCAAAGACTACGGTGTTTATTTTTCAATTCTATCGGCAATAGCAAGAGGCAAAACATCCCGTTCGGAAATAGAAAGCGTGGTAGGTAGGGAAATCGGTGGCTACTTGACCAAACTGGAAAACGAGTATGAGGTTATAGCAAAAAAACAGCCTTTGTTTGAAAAAAGTTCTACCAAGAATGTTCGCTATGCAATAGAAGACAACTTTTTCACGTTCTGGTTCCGCTTTATCTATAAGTACAGTTATATGCTGGAAATAGATAACTACGAGAGTTTAAAGACGATTATAAACCGTGACTACGAAACATTCAGCGGTCTGATGCTCAAGCGCTATTTCAGACGCGTGCTGATTGAACGTAAAGCCTATACACGGATTGGCGGATGGTGGGACCGCAAAGGTGAAAATGAAATTGACATTGTGGCCGAGAACGAGCTGAACAATGAAGCTACGTTTTTCGAGGTAAAACGTAAAGCCGCAAACATTGACATAGAGGTTCTGAAACAAAAAGCAGCATCTTTTCTGCGTGCCACTGGCGAGTTCAAGGGTTATGACATATCTTACAAGGCTCTGTCAATGGATGATATGCAGTAAAAATCATAAGCAACATAAAATCTTCGGGAAGTTGAAGCATCATCTTCGCTTCCCCGTTCATTTTATTTGTTATACATCTTTTTTATTATAACGTGAGTTCGACGAATTTTGAACAATGCAAGCTGTGTGTCAATCGTTTTTGTAACATTGACACACGACTTCTTTGGAAAACAACAATATGCAGCTATTGCACTCAAAAGGTTGACGATAAAATCATCAAAGGTTCTGTGCCTTGAACCGAAGGTCACTGTTCGCAAAGCGAAGTAAAGTAATCTTTTCCTGATAGAAATGCTTCAGACATCGGTAACCCGACTCATGAAAAAGTATCATGATGAGCATGATTTCGGCCTTTGACAGGGTTGAAGCATGGTGATATGTGCGCTTCGTACGGGGCTTTAGCGTGTGTTTTACCATCATTGCATCAAAAAAATTGCAAAAATCATCTGCCATACAAAATAATTCTATAACTTTGCTCTTAATGATTATAAGGGTTATTGTTTGTAATTCTTTGTGCTTCAGCACTATAAAGTTACAACAATTTTCGCTAATCACCAAATCTACAAGTACTTATAATTCATCGAACTCACGTTAAATAGCTTGATTTTGATGCAAAAACAGGCAGTTTTTTAGTTGTAAACAGATGGAATTCTGAAGAAAGTGAAAATAGAAAAGTGAAAAATCCAAATGCACTATTAAGTGGAGAGAGAAGAACGAAGAGAGAAGAAACAACGTTCGACGTTAGTCAATACAAATGCTGATTTGTTTTATTGCAACAAAAAAGGGCGGCCGAAAATGTCGGTTGCCCTTAGATGAAGCATTTATTAATATGAATGTCCGCATGTTCCCCAATTAGCAAAGT
>HF986648.1 GCA_000433175.1 Prevotella sp. CAG:1058 | reverse complement strand
TATGTTCCATTCGTTCATCGGTGTAGCCCCTTGGTTTCTGTTCTTTGTAGCGATAGAACATTTGGGAGAATTGCAACTGGCAGTGGCAAACATTCTCCGAAGTATTTCCACCCTGTTTTTTGTCATCGTCAATTCGTTTGCAGCCACAACTGGCTCGTTGGTAAGCAATTTGATTGGAGCGAACGAAAGAGGGCAAGTGTTTCCACTATGCAGCAGGGTAATACGATTAGGCTATGCCATCGGCTTACCGCTGATTGCGTTTGCATTGGTCTTCCATCAGCCTGTTGTCAGCATCTATACGGACAATCCAGCTATCGTGCAAACCGCATGGTTGCCGTTTGTAGTTATGTTGCTGAACTATGTATTTGCCTTACCCAGTTATGTCTATATGAATGCCGTTACGGGAACGGGGGCGACACGTACGGCTTTCATCTTTCAGGCGACAACCATTGCCGCCTATCTGCTCTACTTATGTGGATTGAGCCATTGGGATGTACCTCTTGCCGTTTATTGGACGGTGGAATACCTGTTCGTGATTGGACTTGGGGTGCAGTCTGTCATTTATTTGAAATATAAACGCTATTAAAAACTGAATGTCATGATGAAAAAGATATATCCACGCACAGGCGACACGCAGACCGTGTACCTGAATGCAGTCGTGAAAGACCCGTCTATCGAAGTGGGCGATTATACTATCTATAATGATTTCGTGTCCGACCCGTTACTTTTCGAGCGGAACAATGTGCTTTATCATTATCCTATTAACCACGAGCGGCTGATAATCGGCAAATTCTGCTCCATTGCTTGCGGTGCGAAATTCCTGTTCAACAGTGCCAATCATACCTTGAAATCTTTATCTACTTACACCTTCCCACTCTTTTATGAGGATTGGGATTTGGAGAAATCAGATGTGGCAACGGCTTGGGATAACAAAGGCGACATCGTGGTAGGCAACGATGTATGGATAGGCTACGAAGCGGTGATTATGGCTGGCGTTCACATCGGCAACGGAGCAATCATAGCCGCCCGTGCCGTTGTTACGAAAGATGTGCTGCCTTATACGATAGTCGGCGGTGTTCCCGCCCGACCGATAAGGAAGCGTTTCGATGAAGAAGTAATACGGAAACTCGAAACGCTGAAATGGTGGGACTGGTCTGCCGAAAAGATACGGCGATGCCTGCCTTATATTGGGAAAGGTGATGTAAATGGGTTGGTGCAAATGGTTGAGCCAATAGCATCATCTTGCCTTATCAATTTTAAATAATACAAAAACACCCGACTTTACATTCTTGGGTGTAAAATCGGGTGTTTGTTTTGTAAAACATTGATTTCCAATGTTTATTGCGGAGAGAGAGGGATTCGAACCCCCGGTGCCTCTCAGCACGACGGTTTTCAAGACCGTTGTAATCGACCACTCTACCATCTCTCCTTTGTCAAGAAGACAAGCTTTGTTTTCTAAAGCGAGTGCAAAGGTAATGAGTTTTTCTTATTCCTCCAAATTTTTTCAAAGAAAATTCATCAACATAAGATATTTTTCTATAAAAACACCCGTTGGCGGAATTATTTCGAGTGGATTTACGTTGGTTACAGTTTCAAATGATGACCTTTCAGCTTGCAAAACACGGTCTTTCATCTCTTAAAAAGCAACCTTTCACACTATAAAAGGATGCCTTTTGCAAACCCGTCGGGAGCGGGCTAAAACCGTAAGCAAAAGCCATCGATATACAACAAACTGTAAGTATTTAACACAAAGAGGTACTAATAATTGCGCCAACGGGTATAAAGACAGAAACTAAAGAGACGTATATTGCGTTTTTGGCATCTGATAAACTTTGCCATAACAGGCAAAATGAGTATTTTTGCAACATGATTTATCCAAAGACTTTTGAAAGTAAGATTGGCTTCGACGAAATACGTTCCCTGTTACGGGAAAGATGCCTTAGTACATTGGGGAAAGAAAAAGTTGACGAAATGGAGGCTAGCAATGATGCCGGTGAAATAAACGAACTGCTGGCACAAGTGCGTGAATTCCGCAGGCTTCAGGAAGAGGCGGACGACTTCCCGATGCAATATTTCTTCGACGTCCGTTCTTCAGTGGGACGCTTGCGCCTTGAAGGCACACACCTTGACGAGGGCGAACTGTTTGATTTACGGCGTTCGCTGGATACAATTTGCTCGATTGTCAACTACCTTAACCGTTCTACCGACGACGATGACGAAGAAGTAAAGACGTATCCCTACCCTGCATTGCACAGGCTGACGGCAGACGTCATGACATTTCCGCAACTCGTACAGGCCATAGACCGCATACTCGACAAATTCGGAAGGATAAAAGACAGCGCATCGCCCGAGCTGGCAAACATCCGCCGTGAGCTTGCCCGCACCGAAGGCAACATTTCACGAACACTTTACGGCATATTACGCACCGCGCAAAGCGAGGGGCTCGTCGATAAAGACGTAACACCCGCCATACGCGACGGCAGACTCGTGATACCCGTAACGCAAGGACTGAAACGACGAATCAGAGGTATAGTACATGACGAATCGGCATCGGGTAAAACCGTATTCATCGAACCGACAGAGGTCGTGGAAGCGAACAACAGGATAAGGGAGCTTGAATCAGAAGAGCGACGAGAGATAATACGCATTCTGACGGAATTCTCAAAACTTGTGCGTCCGCACGTTAAACCTATTTTGGAATCGTACGGTTTCCTTGCCACGATAGACTTCATAAACGCAAAAGCGAAATTGGCGCAGCTTATAAACGGCATCGAACCGGACGTGGAGGCAAAGCCACACATCGACTGGATACAGGCCGCCCACCCTTTGCTCCAGCTATCATTAAAGAAACAGGGTAAGAACGTTGTGCCGCTTGACATAATCCTGACCAGGGAAAAACGCATACTGATAATATCAGGCCCCAACGCAGGCGGAAAATCCGTCTGCCTTAAAACCGTCGGACTAACCCAATACATGCTGCAATGCGGCCTGTCCGTTTCTATCGGCGAACGTTCGCATACAGGCGTATTCGGAAACATCTTTATCGACATAGGCGACGAGCAAAGCATCGAAAACGACCTCAGCACGTATTCAAGTCATCTTATGAACATGAAACAGATGATGAAATACGCCGACGATTCAACGCTACTGCTCATCGACGAGTTCGGAACCGGTACGGAGCCGCAGATTGGCGGAGCCATCGCCGAAGCTGTACTTAAACAATTCTGCGAACGCAAGGCGTACGGAGTGATTACGACACACTACCAAAACCTGAAGCACTTTGCCGATACTCATAAATACGTTGCCAACGGCGCCATGCTGTACGACCGCCAACAGATGCAACCGTTGTTCCAACTTTCGATAGGCAATCCCGGAAGCTCGTTTGCCATCGAGATAGCCCGAAAAATAGGACTGCCTGACAGTGTCATTAAAGAAGCAAGCGACATTGTTGGCCGAGACTACATACAAAGCGACAAGTACCTGCAGGACATCGTACGCGACAAACGATACTGGGAGAACAAACGCCAGACGATACACCAACGGGAGAAAAACCTCGAACAGACAATCGCAAAGTATGAAAATGAAGTCAAAGAACTTGAGCAAAGCAGGAAAGAAATAATCCGTAAGGCAAAAGAACAAGCGGAACAACTGCTCGGCGAAAGCAACCGCATGATAGAAAAAACCATAAAGGACATACGCGAAAGCCAAGCCGAAAAAGCTGAGACAAAAAAGATTCGCGAAGAACTCGAGGCTTTCAAAGCAGGGATAAAAGACATAGACTCCGCCGCAAACGACGAGCTGATTGCCAAGAAGATGCAACAGATACAAGAGCGTAAGGCAAGGCGCGAAAAAAGGAAAAAAGAGAAGGAAAACGAGGAAAGGAAAATAAAGAGCGGGAAAACAGTCCCCTCACAGCCACAAGCCAACGCCCCACTGTCACCCGGCGATACGGTAAGAATAAAAGGCCTTACGACTGTTGGAAAAATAGAAAGCATCAACGGAAAGACGGCTACTGTAATATTCGGCGACATGCGCACAAAGATGCGTGCTGAACGGCTCGAACACGCCCAAGCCCCCAAAAGCGAGGAGCCCAAAGCATACATGACCGTCGGCAGGGAGACACGCGAGGCAATAGACAACCGCAAGCTCAACTTCAAGCAGGACATTGACGTCAGAGGTATGCGCGGCGACGAAGCAATTACGGCCGTCACATATTTCATCGACGACGCAATACTTGTCGGCATGAGCCGGGTCCGCATACTTCATGGAACAGGTTCTGGCATACTGCGCCAACTGATCCGCCAATATCTAGCTACAGTTCCGGTCGTATCGTCCTATCATGACGAGCACGTACAGTTTGGAGGAGCAGGAATAACCGTTGTCGATCTGGAATGAGATTAAAGATATAAAATATAAATAGGTCAAACAGCGGAATGGAGCAACGTTAAAAAATAAAAAACTCGGCGTTACAAGACACAAAGTTTGTATCTTTGCACCGCTTTATATAAAAATCCCAATCAAAATCAGAAATATATTAATTTCACACATACATTAATTAAATGAAGCAATTTAAGTTAGTGGACAATATAATGGGCTGGTTGGCTTTTCTGATAGCAGCCTTTGTATATTGTAGCACGATTGAGCCGACAGCAAGTTTTTGGGACTGTCCTGAATTCATTACAACAGGTTACAAGCTCGAGATCGGACATCCGCCAGGAGCACCGTTCTTCATGCTCACTGCAAACTTATTCTCACACTTTGCAAGCGACCCCACACAGGTTGCACGCATGGTCAACACAATGAGTGCGCTACTTAGCGCAACTTGCATATTGTTCCTGTTTTGGACGATTACCCACCTTACGCGCAAGCTGATACTCAAGGACTGGAGTTCGCTTACAACCTCCAAACTCATTGCCATTGAGGCGAGCGGACTTGTCGGTGCGTTGATTTACACATTCAGCGATACGTTCTGGTTCAGTGCTGTCGAGGGCGAAGTATATGCCTATTCTTCGGCATTTACAGCTGTCGTATTCTGGCTCATACTTAAATGGGAAGACCATGCCGACGAGCCACACAGCGACCGTTGGCTCATACTTATCATGTACATGACTGGTCTGAGCATCGGCGTCCACCTGCTCAACCTGCTTTGCGTGTCGGCCATTGTGCTAGTTTTCTATTACCGCAAGTTCCCCAACGCCAACCTCAAAGGCTCGCTCGTAGCCTTGGTGATATCGTTCGTGCTTATTGCCGCAATACTTTACGGCGTTGTGCCAGGCATCATAACAGTAGGCGGCTGGTTCGAGCTGTTCTTCGTCAACACACTCGGATGTCCGTTTAACACGGGTGTGATTATTTACGTAATCCTGCTCGTTTCAACTGTTATATGGGCAATATACGAAAGCTACGTAAACAAGAGTTTCAAGCGTAGCAACATATCGTTCGTGCTTTCCGTAGCCATGCTCGGCGTACCGTTCTACGGATACGGATGGTCAGCCTTCTTCATCGGTGTCGTCGTTTTGGCAGTTTTATGGTTTGTCGTAAACCGCCAGGTCATAATCGACAAGACGAAGAAACCTTTTGTCAGCGCACGCATCAAGAATACTGTTTTGCTCTGCATGCTAATGCTGATGATCGGCTATTCCAGCTACGCAGTTATCATAATCCGTTCTTCGGCCAACCCGCCGATGGACCAGAACTCACCTGAAGACATCTTCACCCTTGGCAGTTACCTCAGCCGCGACCAGTATGGCGACAACCCGCTTGTCTACGGCCAGGCTTACACGTCACAAGTACAGCTCGACATCGAGGACGGCATGTGCAAGCCACACATGGTTGAAGGCGCCCCGATATACCAGCGCAAGGAAAAGGCTTCAGCAGACGAAAAAGACTCTTACTTCATTGTAAGTCGCAAACGTGATTACAAATATGCGCAAAACATGCTGTTCCCGCGTATGTGGAGTTCATCGCATGCCGAAGCTTATGAGAGCTGGATGGGCGGTGTGGATGGCAAACAAGTGCCTTACGACCGTTGCGGCGAGCTTATAAGCGTGAAGGTTCCTACAATGATGGAGAATCTGCGCTTCTTCCTCTCATACCAATGCAACTTTATGTATTGGCGTTATTTCATGTGGAACTTTGCAGGACGCCAAAATGACATACAAGGCAACGGAGAGCTTGAACACGGCAACTGGATTTCGGGCATATCGTTCCTGGACAACATGCGTCTCGGCGACCAGAGCAAACTGCCTGACGACCTGAAGAACAACAAGGGACACAACGTATTCTACTGCCTGCCGCTGTTGCTTGGCCTTATCGGCCTTTTCTGGCAGGCTTACCGCGGACAGCGTGGCATACGCCAATTCTGGGTTGTGTTCTTCCTCTTCTTCATGACAGGTCTTGCCATCGTTCTGTACCTTAATCAGACACCGATGCAGCCACGCGAACGCGACTACGCATACGCCGGCTCATTCTACGCCTTCGCCATTTGGTGCGGTATTGGAGTGGCAGCAATCATTGACTTGTTAAAGAAATACCTCAAGCTCAATGGCACAGCCGTAGCAGCCGTGGTATCAATACTCTGCCTGCTCGTACCAATACAGATGGCAAGCCAGACATGGGACGACCACGACCGCAGCGGACGCTACGTATGCCGTGACTTCGGACAGAATTATCTCATGTCGATGCAAGACAAGGGCAACCCGATAATCTTCACCAACGGCGACAATGACACATTCCCGCTATGGTACAACCAGGAAGTTGAAGGCGTGAGGACAGAAGCCAGGGTATGTAACCTCAGTTATCTGGCTACCGACTGGTATATCGACCAGATGTGCCGTGACGCTTACGACTCACCAGCCGTGCCTATAACATGGCCTCGCCTCGACTACTGTTCAGGTACAAACGAGTACGTCGAAGTTCGTCCGGAGGCAAAGAACCAGATACTCGAGCTTTACAAGACAAATCCCAATGAAGCCAAAGTAGCCTTCGGCGACAATCCTTTCGAGTTGAAGAATATCATGAAGCATTGGGTTCGCTCCAAGGACGAGGATTTCCACTTCATACCGACAGACACTCTTTACGTTACTATCGACAAAGAGGCTGTAAAGAAGAGTGGAATGATGATGGCAGCAGATTCAATACCTGACAGGATGGTAATATCCCTCAAAGGCAAGAACGCGCTTTACAAGAACGACCTGATGATGCTCGAAATACTTGCCCAGTGCAACTGGACACGTCCTATCTACGTAGCTACAACAGTAGGAGCCGAAAATTACATGAACCTTGGCGACAACTTCGTGCAGGAAGGTCTTGCCAACCGCATTACGCCGTTCACAACCAACGTGGCAGGAGCTAAGAACTTCGACACCGAACGCGTATATACAAACATGATGACACGCTTTAAGTACGGCGGACTTGAGAAGAAGGGCATCTACCTTGACGAGACTGTCATGCGTATGTGCTACACACACCGCAGGCTTTTCGCCCAATTGGCCCTACACCTGATTGCCGAAGGTAAATTGGACAAGGCCAAGAAGACCCTTGCATACGCAGAAAAGGTGATACCGTCATACAACGTGCCCATGAATTATCTCAGCGGAGGACTCGACATTGCCAAGGCATACGCACATTTAGGCAACAAGGCTAAAGCCACAGAGACACTAAAGGCAATATTCGACAACTCGCACCAGTACATGAGGTGGTACAACTCTCTTACTGGCAGCAGGTTTACCCAAGCCCAGCAAGACTGCATCATGCACATATTCATCATGAACATGTGTGTTGACACTGCTGATACGTTTGACAAGACCCTTGCAAACAAATTTAACCAGCTGTTCACTGCCGATGTTACGACTTACCACAACAAAGGCGGAGTAATGCCACAATAAATAAAATAAGGTATAGAGCCGGAAGGAGCGGCAAGACACGGACTGAGTCTTGAACTCCTCCCGGCTCTTTATAATTATCATAAACCACAAGAGAAATGATTATCGAGCAGCCTGCCAAATGGCTACGCTGGCTCTATCCACGGGCTACATGGCGTATGGACGAAACGGAGAAAGCGGTTTACCTGACTTTCGACGATGGTCCCATACCTGAGTCGACCCCTTTCATCCTCGACACGCTTGCCAAATACGATGCACACGCAACATTTTTCATGGTAGGCGACAACGTCAGGAAATATCCCGAACTATTCAAACAAATAGTTGATGCAGGCCACCAGGTAGGCAACCATACGTTCAACCATTGGGGTGGATTCAAGCACTCTACTAAATCATACAACGCCAACGCCGAAAAGGCTGACAAGCTGATTGGGTCGCGTCTGTTCCGCCCACCTCACGGATGGATGCGCTGGGACCAGTATTTCTGGCTTGGACGAAAATACCGTATCGTAATGTGGGACCTCGTCACACGCGATTACAGCAAATGGCTTACGGCGGAAGACGTACTGAAAAACGTCAAACGGTACACACGCAACGGTTCGATAATAACCTTTCACGATTCGCTTAAGAGCATTGACAAACTGCGTTACGCACTGCCCCAGGCACTAAAGTGGATGAAAGAGCAAGGATATGAGTTCAAGACTTTCGAGTGAACAAACAAAAGCCGAGGCTAAATCCCTCGGCTTCTTCGCTTGCGGACTTGCCAAAGCTGCACCAGTCAGCCATGAATGCGCCACGACGTTCAGCCGCTGGCTCGCCAACAAGGGTCACGCCGGCATGGATTACATGGAACGCAATACCGACAAACGTCTCGACCCAACCCTGCTCGTCTCTGGCGTAAAGACAATTATTTGCGTTGCCCTGAACTACGCCCCGTCGCACCGCATGCCAGAAGGCGAACTACAACTTGCGTCATACGCTTTGGGAAAAGATTATCACGACATTGTCAAGTCACGCCTGCACGCCTTAGCCTACCGCCTCGGTATAACTGAATACAGGGCTTTCTGCGACACAGCACCCGTACTTGAACGATACTGGGCAGTGCAGGCAGGATTGGGTTGGACAGGACGTAACCACCAACTCGTAATCCCCCACTCAGGCACAATGTTCTTCCTCGGCGAACTGTTCGTATCAAATGAAGCCGACAAGTATGACGCCCCAGTAAAGCTGCGCTGCGGCACATGCGACGCTTGCATAAAGGCCTGCCCGACAGGAGCTTTAAGCCACGACGGCACATTTTGTTCGTCAAAGTGCCTGTCATACCTGACCATTGAAAATCGTGGTGACATACCAACTGAATTTGCCGGGAAAATGGGCAACACGATATACGGATGCGACCGCTGTCAGGACGCATGTCCGTGGAATCGTTTTGCCACACCTACCGACGACCCGCAACTGAAGCCACCTATGGAATTGCTCGATATGACCCGTGCCGGCTGGCAACAACTCTCCATCGAACAGTACCGCCGGCTGTTTAAAGGCAGCGCGGTTAAGAGAGCAAAATATGAAGGACTGATGAGGAATATCCGAACAGCCACATCAGGCGACAACAATCCTACCAAATAACGAAAAGAATAATGATAACCAAAGACATCGCCATAGCCGCTCTTGTACGCGCGTTTTTCAAATATTACGTTACAGGCGTACTTGAAGCACACGACGACATAGACCCGCAAGAACGCTTCGAGCCCAAAAGCATCAAGCGCATAATGCTAAACCACTACGAACGTATATCAAAAGCATTCAACATCGAAGCCTTCTACGCAATATCGCGGATGAATTATAAAAGTGAAGAGATAGAATCGCTGTTGAAAGATTTCTTTACAACAAAAACCACCGATATGGACCTCGTCCGCTTTGCTTGTCGCACAGACGACATGTATGACGTCATGGTTGAAGAGTACCGCCGCAATTTCACGAACCTGCTTTCCGGACGCATAGAGACAGAAGACGAACACGTCAACGCATGCACACGCCGTCCAGACTTAGGTGAAATCGATATAGAAGCAGCAGAGCTTATCATCAACCGCATGGCAGCCAAAGCATACGAGTTAGGAAAAGCTGATGCTTCGACAAAAGTTGACAATTAAGGATTAAGCGTAACAGCTCCATCTGTATTATTATAATAATGTATAATATAGAGCAGAAGTACTTAATCATTAATTGTCAACTTCTGTCATTTCCGCAGACTAAATGACAACCGCCGTTCCGCTGCACATCACCATCAACATGGAGCCATTTTGCCCTATTGCCTCATAATCAAGGTCAACACCCACAATGGCATTTGCACCAAGTTCCCTGGCACGATCCTCCATTTCGCGCAAAGCGGTGTCCTTTGCTTCACGTAAAACCTTTTCATACGTTCCGCTGCGCCCTCCGAAGAAATCACGCAGTCCGGCCATAAAATCCTTCAGCACATTAGCGCCGATGATAGTCTCTCCAGTCACAACGCCCTTGTACTCAAGTATGTGGCGTCCCTCAATTGTCGGTGTTGTTGATATAAGCATAAGTTTCTATATGTGTTTGACAAATCTGCATGCGAAAATACAAAAAATCCCAACAACAAAATAAACTTTTTATATTATAAATCTATCATCAAACAAAATATGCAGAATAAAATCTGTTAACAAATGACTCTCTAATTTATATTTTTGCCGACAACATTGTCATAATTGCTAATTCATATCCAGTTAAAAAGAAGAGAAACACATACGAGAAGCCAGCACCATATCCTGCGACGACAAAAACAATACCACAAATACCCATCCTATCCTGGCTCCGCAGCCATGCCCCTATCACTATCGACAAAAGACTTGTACTTGACGGCATTGTTTTCAAGGAAAATCTTGTTCAGCGTATATTCCAGCGACTGCAAAGTACGGTCGCGTTCCGAAGGCTTCAACTCACACTCCCAAACAATAATGCAGTGCCAGCCCATCTGAGCCAGCTTGCGCTGCTCCTCCCTGTCGCGTTCACGATTACGGTTTATCTTGTTTTCCCAAAAAACAACATTAGTTTTAGGCAGATGCCCGTACTGGCAATCATGCCCGTGCCAGAAACAACCGTTTACAAAAATACAGGTACGATATTTGCGCATTACAATATCCGGATGACCGGGCAGGCGTGGATGGTTTATCCTAAAGCGAAAACCTTTAGCAAAAAGATATTTACGCACAATTATCTCAGGCCGTGTATTCTTTGAACGGATAGCGGCCATCACCTTGCTGCGTTTCTCTTTTGAAAAAACATCCATACCAAATGCAAACTTACAAAAATAATTGCAAATACCAACACCGGCACCATACAATTATCCATAACGCAGCCTGCGGAACTTCTGTCCACATATTAAATCGCCTTAACTTATATTATATTGGTATTTAATAAAATAATCATTAAAAACATTATCAACAACACTATAATTGCTAACAATTTTACATGCTTGCAAAAGGTAACCTATTGCATCTTAAAAGATAAGCTTTTGAAGGCTGAAAAGCTATGTTTTACGATGCAATATGCGGCATTTCAGGAAACAGGTTAAATGAGGATGCCGCTTGCCCGTTTTCCCAATGTAATAAGCACTACTATTAATTCCAACAAGACCGGCTGAACCATTACTACTATTAAATGTTAAAATCGCATTATACAATAAAGAATTTGTTATAAGATTTTAATTAAAAAAATACTGAAATAGTTTTGCCAAAAATAAATTTTCACTAACTTTGTAGCCGAAAATATCAAATTATTAAAAACTAATATCAAAAAACAAGCAAACAACCAGGCGTTGTCATAAACTATGCCTGAAAAACATGTAGCCTGACTGCATTATGGATGCGGCGGTTTGTGCATTAGACATTCCATTTCCAAACTGATCATGAAAACATTATGATTAATTAAGAAATATTTTATCTTTAAACAAATTAATAAATAACATTTATGTCTGGTAATTTAAAAACTTTTCGACTAGCGCTGTTGGTGCTGTTCACCTTATTTGTGGGCAGTCTGTCGGCGCAGACAATCAAAGGAAATGTGAAGGACTCCAACGGAGAGCCTGTTATAGGTGCGACCGTCCTTGAAAAAGGAACGAAGAACAATGCTACCGTGACGGACATCGACGGAAACTTCTCAATCAAATTGACCGGCAACAACCCGTTGCAGATTTCATACATCGGTATGAAGACCAAGACCGTTGAAACAGCCGGCAAGAGTACAATAAACGTTAAGCTCGAGGACGAGACCACAAATCTTGAAGACCTCGTAGTCATCGGTTACGGTTCGGTACGCCGCAAGGACTTGACCGGTTCGGTAGCCACCGTCAACAGCGAAGCGTTGGCAGCAGTGCCGGTAGCCTCGGTTACAGAAGCGCTGACCGGTAAGATGGCCGGTGTGCAGATTACCACAACCGAGGGTTCGCCTGACGCCGATGTAAAAATCCGCGTGCGTGGAGGTGGTTCTATCACACAGAGCAACGACCCGTTGCTTATCGTCGACGGATTCCCCGTTGAAAGCATAAGCGACATACCCGCGACCGACATCGAAGACATCACCGTCCTCAAGGACGCATCATCAACAGCCATCTATGGTTCACGTGGTGCAAACGGTGTAATCCTCGTAACCACCAAGAGCGGCAAGAGCGGCAAGGTTAACGTAAGCTACAATGCTTATTACAGCTGGAAGAAAGTAGCCAAGAAGATGGACGTGCTCAGCCCCTACGACTACGCAAAGTGGCAGTATGAGCTTGCACTGCTCAAGAACGAGAACGACCTCAGCTCGTACACAGACTACTTCGGCAACTATGAAGACATGGACCTCTACCGCAACGTTGAAGCAAACGACTGGCAGGACATCGTATACGGACGTACCGGCAATACGTTCAACCACAACGTAAACATCACCGGCGGTACTGAAACCGTTAAATATGCGTTCAGCTATGCGCACATGAACGACAAGGCCATCCAGATCGGTTCAAACTACAAGCGCGACAACTTCAGCCTGAAACTCAACACGAAGCCGACCAAGAATACGACTCTCGACTTCCAGGCAAGATATTCTGACACAGACATCAGAGGTGGTGGTGCTAACGACGCTACCGGCGTTTACGACTCTGACAAGCGTCTGAAGTACGCCGTAATCTACACTCCTATTCCACTTGCAAACCTTGACGAAAGCGCCGGTACCGATGACGACTTCGGCAACCTTTACAATCCTGTTGAATCACAGTACGACAACGACCGCAAGAAGGAGCGCAAGACCCTCAACTTTGCAGGAGCATTCGGATGGGAAGTATTCAAGAACTTCAAAATCAGGACCGAATTCGGATATGACGACTACAACCAGTACGACCAGCGTTTCTGGGGTACAACCACTTATTATGTAAAGAACGTACCTGCATCCGGCAACCAGAACAAGCCGGCAATACGCCTGACTGACACTAACCGCCACCGTTTCCGTAATTCTAACACTATCAGCTACGACTTCTCGAAGTTGATTAAGAATACTGACCACAGCCTGAACTTCATGGTAGGCCATGAATACATCATCACCAAGGAGCGTGAGAACATGAACGAGGTACACGGATTCCCGGAGGACTATACCGCAGAACAGGCATGGAAACTGTCATCTCAGGGAACTCCTTACACAATCGACGACAACTACAGCGCAGACGACAAACTGCTCTCATTCTTCGGTCGTGTGAACTACAACTTCAAAGACCGCTACCTGCTCACTGCAACATTCCGCGCTGACGCATCATCAAAATTCTCTGAAGAGAACCGTTGGGGCTACTTCCCGTCAGCAGCCGTTGCATGGCGTATTTCTTCAGAACCGTTCATGAAGTCTACACAAAACTGGCTTGACGACTTGAAACTCCGCCTCAGCTACGGTACAGCAGGTAACAACAACATTCCTACCGGCCAGCTGTCACAGATGTACGAGTCAAAAGCCACATCATGGATTAACGGATTCACACAATACTGGGCACCGTCAAAAATCATGGCAAACCCCGACCTTAAGTGGGAAACAACCATTACACGCAACATCGGTTTGGACTTCACACTCTTCAAGGGTAAACTTAGCGGTAGCATCGAGGCTTACCTCAATACCACAAAAGACCTTCTCATCCAATTCCCGGTAGCAGGTACAGGATACGACACACAATACCGCAACATGGGTGAGACTGAAAACAGAGGTGTTGAATTCAGCTTCACATGGCACGCAATCGACAAGAAGAATTGGGGTATCGACCTTTATGGCAACCTGGGTGTCAACAAGAGCGAAATCAAGAGTCTCGGCAGCATGCAGGACTTCGGCAAGAACACAGCTTGGGCAAGTACCGAAATCGGCCAGGACTATTGGATTGCAGTAGGCGGACAGGTAGGCGAAATCCGCGGATACCAGCTCGCAGGACGTTACGAAGTGAGCGATTTTGAAGGCTACGACGCTGCAACAAAGACATGGAAACTGAAAGAGGGTGTACCTGATGCTTCGCCTATAATCGGTACAGTTCGTCCGGGTTCTATCAAGCTCGTTGACCAACCCACAGAGGAAGGCGGTGTCGGCAACGGCGTTATCGGTGACGAAGATAATGTTATTATCGGTAATGTAAATCCTGACGTTTACGGAGGTTTCGGACTCAACGCACATGCTTACGGCTTCGACCTCAGCGCAAACTTCAACTTCAGCATCGGCAACCAGGTTTACAACGCAAACAAGATTGAATACACTTCAACAAGTAAGTACCAGTACCGCAACATGATTGACATCATGGCTGACGGCAAGCGCTGGACTAACCTTGACCCGGAGACAGGCATGCTCTGCAACGACCCAGTAAGACTTGCCGAGTTGAACGCAAACACAACAATGTGGTCTCCTTACATGAGCAAGTTCGTTTTGACCGACTGGGCTGTTGAAGACGCTTCATTCCTCCGCCTGAACACATTGACATTAGGTTATACACTGCCACAGAGCCTTACCAAGCGTGTAGGCATTAACTCACTGCGCTTCTACTGCACGGCTTACAACGTGTTCACAATCACTGGTTACAGCGGTTACGACCCAGAGTCTGACTGTATCCGCAAGGACGCTCTTACTCCAGGTGTAGACTATTCAGGCTACCCGAGAAGCCGCTCGTTCGTTATCGGATTGAATTTGAATTTCTAAACAAAATGAGGTTTGTAGGATTTATGTCGACAGGCATTTACGACAAATAAAATACTGTTTGTCGACATATAAAAAGCCCACACTCAGAACCGCAAAATAATAAAACTAAAAAAAATGAACAAGTATATTAAAATATCATTCCTTTCGTTGGCTGCCGCAGCGCTTGTCACATCATGCGACATGGACGCACCTACACAGTCAACACTTGACGAAAGCTCGGTATTCTCCATCTATTCGTTGGCCGAGGCCGAGGTGATGTCGATCCACCAGTCGTTCGGAGAGACAAACTCTTACCGTGGACGTTTCTTGCCTTATTATGGCCTTAGCTCTGACATTGAAACAACTAGTGGAACACAGCCGTCATACGCTTCACGTACTGACGACAAGCAGAGTCTTTGCAACTACGCAACCCTGTCTAACAATGGACAGATGAATACAGACAACAATGCCTACGCAAAATTTTATGAAGGCATTGAGCGTGCAAACCTCGCAATAAAAGGCCTCCGCAAATATGGAGACATAGAAAACAATCCTGACATGGCACAGCTGTTGGGCGAAGCTCTTACGCTCAGGGCTGTAATATACAACGACCTTATCAAGGCTTGGGGGGATGTTCCGGCACGTTTCGAGCCGAACAGCAACGACAACATGTACCTGCCACG
The DNA here is from genome assembly GCA_000433175.1 of Prevotella sp. CAG:1058. Lineage (GTDB taxonomy): Bacteria > Bacteroidota > Bacteroidia > Bacteroidales > Bacteroidaceae > Prevotella. Next base: position 3,220 of record HF986648.1, on the reverse strand, counting down.
TACCAACCGCGACTCAATATACAAGGTGTTGCTGGCTGACTTGAAAGAAGCTGAGGACTATTGCTACTGGCCCAACGAAAATACTATCACCAGCACGACTGAGCGTGTAAGCAAGTCTTTCGTAAAAGGTCTTCGTGCCCGTATTGCTCTTTACGCCGGAGGCTACGGCCTTCGCGGTGACGGATTCCGCAAAAGCAAAGACCCTGAACTCTCTCAGGAAAACATGTACAAGATTGTAAAAGAAGAGTGCCTCGACATCATAAACAGCGGAAGAAACAGCCTTGGCGCATTCAAAGACAACTTTGACAAGCTATGCAAGGATAACGTTACTGCCGGCGGCGAATCCCTTTGGGAGATACCGTTCTCGGACGGACGCGGACGAGTTCTTTACACATGGGGCGTGAAGCATCAGGCTGTCGACCAGTATACAGGCCAGGCACAAGGCGGCGTTAACGGCCCTCTGCCATACTTGTATTACGACTATGACGTTGACGACATCCGTCGTGACATAACCTGCGTTCCATACGAGTGGAGCAAGGAACTTACCAACGGCAACTCAAAACAGGAACTTCGCGGAATCGACAAGTGGTGCTTCGGCAAACTCCGCTACGAATGGATGAACCGTTACGTAACTTCAACCAATGACGACGGCATAAACTGGCAATACATGCGTCTGGCAGACGTTTACCTGATGGCCGCTGAAGCAATCAACGCACTTGACGGACCTGCAGCAGCTGCACCTTACATGAAAGCCATACTCGACAGGGTACTGCCGGCAGAAAAAGTAACTGCACTCATGACAAAATATACAGCAAGTGCAGATGCATTCTTCAACGGCATAGTTGAACAACGTGGTCTTGAGTTCGCCGGCGAGGCCCTCCGTAAGGCAGATCTCGTACGTTGGGGAATTATTGACCAGAAAATGGCTGAAGCACAGCAGAAGTTGCGCGACCTCGCAAATCGCCAGGGTGCATACGCAGACCTTCCAGAGAAACTATACTTCACGTATGACACAACTTCACCAAACGGAGGAGAAGAGCTTATCATATACGGACTCAACCACGGAGATACCGACGAAGTCGGCTCTAAGCTCGTCAATGAAGTAACCGGCGAGAAGTATTCAAGCAAAGGCTGGATTGTAAGCGACGGTATCCCTGTCATAGACGACGACTATATTAACGGACTTTATGTCAATACTCCGAGCCTCAACTGCCTGTGGCCTATCTGGGACTTCTTCATCAACAGCAGCAACGGCATGTTGAACAACGACGGAATATACGGACAATTATCCGATTAAATCATGTTTGGAAGGCAGGATGTTCCGCATGCGGCCATCCTGGCTTCCATAAACAAAATTCCAAATAAATCAAACAAGAAAAAGAAAGAATCATGAAACGAAATATATTTAGGACATGTGTCTTGGGACTCGGCTTGTTGTCACTTGCGTCGTGCGACGACCCAATGGACGAACTGACAAGCTTGATTTACGACCGAGTATTCTCGCCCATAGACTTTGAAGCAAGAAGCATTACCGAGAACAGCGTAAAACTGCAATGGGTTAAATCGGAAGGCGCAGACACATACACTATCGAGATTTTTGCCGATGACAGCCTGACATTCGAAGGCGAACCTGTACAGACAATAACAGACATAACGGAAGCCCAAATTCCTTATACAGTCAGCAACCTTGTCTACGACACAAAATACTCAGCACGCATCATGGCCATTGATGCTGACGATGCAGACCGTAACTCAAAATGGCACGGCGTTTACTTCCGCACTGCTGCACAGCAAATTTTCAACAACATACCGGAAAGTAGCATTTCCGACAGAAGTGTGACTGTAACATGGCCAGCTGGAGAGGAAGTTACACGTATAACTGTTACCGACGCCAATACAGGGGCGAGAGTTATAAACAAGGATCTCACTGCTGAAGAAATTGCAGAAGGTAAAGTTGTTGTAAACGGGCTCACGCCTGAGACGTCTTATACGATTAAGCTGTACAACAATGACAAGGAGCGCGGTTCTAAATCGTTCAAGACTATCATTGACCTTAATGGCGCTACAACAGTAAGTCCGGATGAAGACTTCGGTGCACTGCTTGAGGCTGCTACCGATGGCCAAGTGTTCGCCCTCTACGGCGGAACATACACAATAGCCGGCGAAAACGGTGGCGCTGGAAACGCCCAGATTAAAAAGAACATAACAATTAAGGGTATATACCCAACAAACCTGCCTACAATCAAGGGACGTTTCCAATTGGACGATGGTGCATCGTTAAGCCTCAACCAGATAATCTTAGACGGTGCAGACAACGAGTCTACCGACCAGGCATTCAACTACAAGACTGAAGGAGCAACATATGACGTTCTTGACGTACAAAATTGCGAAATCAAGAATTTCGGTAAGGGTCTGATTTACCTGAATGTTGCTTCGACAATCAATAAGGTTACGTTCAATAACTGCTTGATCCATAACATTGAATGCGATGGAGGAGATTTCTTCGACAGCAGAAAGGGACGTATCAATGAGACAAACCTTACCAACAGCACTATTTACGCAAGCGCAACAGCCCGAGACTTCATCCGTATGGATGATGCATCTGAGAGCATGGGCGGCGGAACTCCTATAATAAACATTAAGAACTGTACAATCGACGGTGTCGCCAATGCATCAAGCAAGCGCCTGCTTTACGTACGCTATGTTGGAAATGTCATCAACTGGGAAAACAACTTGGTAACAAACACTGAAGCCATGTTCTCAAACCAGAGCAAGACTAGCGTTCCTACATTCAAGAACAATATTTACTTCAATACTCCAAACCTGAAGTCAATAGTTGAGAAAGGCAACCTCTTCACCGACGACAGTGCAACATGGGATGTAGACCCGAAATACCAGGATACAGCCAATGGTGACTTTACAGTAACCAATGAGGATGTTAGCTCAAAAGGTGTAGGCGACCCACGCTGGCTATAAATAATATTTGTGGCAACACAGATATACGTATCAAATCGGGGATAAGCGACCTATCATAGGTTATGAAGTAACAACATAAGTTGTTCTTGTAAAAATAATCCGCGTAAATGTAAAGAGTCCGGTATAATGCCGGACTCTTTACATTTACGCGGATTTGATTACTTCATTAATATAACGTGAGTTCGGCATAAGAAAAGCATAAAAAAAATTGTGGGAATGGAATATTTTTAGTACCTTTATAGTT
>HF986647.1 GCA_000433175.1 Prevotella sp. CAG:1058 | reverse complement strand
TTAAAACGGTGTAAAGTATTTCTGTATTAAGTCAGCCGGCTTCGCAATCAAAATTTTGTTTAAGATGCACCTTATTATTATATATTGTCGGTTTCTACTTTGTTTATTTAAATCGCTTTTTCGTTCATCCTTTTTTGCTTTCTCGGTATAAATGATTACTTTTGCAGGGTTTAATAAGAAAAACAAATAAGGAAATAGACAATGAGAAGCAGGACAACAACATGGTTTGAGTGCAAAATACGTTATGAAAAGACAATGGAAGACGGCACTCAGAAAAAGGTAACTGAAACTTACACTGTGGACGCTTTGAGCTTTACCGAAGCAGAAGCAAGTATAATGGAGGAAATGTCTTCATATATTAGCGGCGAATTTGAAGTGCGCGATATAAAGAAAGCTGCTTACGGCGAAATATTCTTCAGCGATTCACCTTCAGCCGACCGTTGGTATAAAACCAAGTTGCAGTTCATAACAATAGACGAAAAGACGGAAAAAGAAAAGCGCTCAAACGTTAATTATCTCGTACATGCCGGTTCTTTGCCGCAAGCAGTTAAAAGTATTGACGAAGTAATGGGTAGCACGATGATTGACTACGTAATAGCCAGTGTGGCTGAAACCCAGATTATGGATGTGTTTGAACACAACAAACCGGCAACTAAGACTCAAGAAGTTGACGACAAGCCCGAATACGAGCAAGACGGTAACGGAGAGGAGGCAAAATGATGTTGAATGCAGAAGTTGCCGCTAACCTGCGTGCCGTGAAAGAGGGGCTGCCCAATGGAGTCCGCCTTGTGGCTGTCAGCAAGTTTCATCCCGCCGAACATATTGAAGCAGCATACGCCGCAGGGCAAAGACTCTTCGGTGAGAGCCATGAGCAGGAACTCTCGAAGAAATATGATATACTGCCTAAGGATATCGAATGGCATTTCATAGGACACCTACAAACCAACAAGGTGAAGTATATTGCACCTTATATTTCGATGATTGACGCTGTCGACTCGATGAAATTGCTTAAAGAGATAAACAAGCAGGCTGCTAAAAACAACCGTGTCATCAAAGTGTTGCTCGAATTGCATGTGGCAGACGAGGCTACAAAATATGGATTCACGTTCGATGCCTGCAGGCAGATGCTTGACGAAGGCGAATGGCGCCAACTTGAAAACATTGAAATATGCGGACTCATGGCAATGGCGACCAATACTTCAGACGAAGACCAAATCAGACGTGAATTCAATTCGGCTGCAAGCTTTTTCGACGAAGTTAAGACCAAGTATTTTGCCGAATCGTCTTACTTCTGCGAACGCTCATGGGGTATGAGCGGAGATTACAAGATTGCCGTAGGATGTGGCAGCACTATGGTGCGTGTGGGTACTGCTATATTCGGTGAAAGGGAATACTGAGAACAAGCTTCACATTATACTCGGCGAAAGTATCTAAAGTTACAGACACTTCTTTATTTTTGAAACAAGTCATATGGGGAAAATAACGGAAACAGTACTTTCACAGTATGGTCAAAGATTGGCAATAACTGTCATGGCTTGTACATTATGGTTTATCGCCAATGCACAAAAACGTGAAAGGTATGAGTTTTACAAAGATTTCCCCGTCTATGCTGACAGTTTGCTTGCACAACTGGATTATCCTCTGGCATGGGGTAATTGTGGCCTGAATAATTTTGACGAGTGGAAAACTTTGGCAAAAGAAAAGGTTAAGGAGTGCATGATGGCTCCACCACCTCCTGCAAGCAACTATGATGTCAAGATAATAGGAGAAGAAAAACGCAAAGGATATACTGCCCGGAAAATAGAATTCAATCTGTCCGGATTTTACAGGGTGAGGGCTTATATGCTGATTCCCGATGGCAAAGGCCCTTTCCCCTCAGTAAACCTGTTACATGACCACGGCGCACATTTATACATCGGCAAAGAGAAAATGATCAGACCGTTTGCAGACGATTCATTAGTCATTGCAGATGCAGACAAATGGGTTGCAGACTTATACGGCGGACAATATCTTGGTGATTATCTTGCAAGTAATGGATACTTGGTATTTTCTACTGATGCGCCGTTATGGGGAGAACGTGGACGCAAAGAAGGAGTCGACCGCAAGAAATACGACATAATTGCAGGCAATATGATGATGTACGGACGCAACTTATGTGCGTTTATGACATACGATGACATTGCTGCAACAGATTTTATGGCTACATTGCCTGAGGTTGACACTTGCAGAATCGGTTGCGTCGGATTTTCAATGGGTGCATATAGGGCTTGGATATTGTCGGCATTGTCTGACAAGATAAAGGCTTGTGCTGCCGCTTGTTGGATGACCACAACAGACGTACAAATGACATGGAAATACGGACGCAAAGAGTCTGGAGGCTTTGCAAATTGCATACCGGCTCTTCGGCAATATCTTGACTATCCCCACATTGCAGGAATTGCGTGTCCGAAACCTACACTGTTCATCAATGGAACAAAAGATAAACTTTTTATGACACCTGGAGTCGAAAAGGCTTTCAAGATAATGCGTGACATATGGAAAAGCCAAAATGCCGGTGATTGTCTTTATACTGAACTATGGCCTATAACCCACTCATGCGGAGTAAAAGTACAAAATAGAATTTTGGAGTTTCTCAACAAGCATCTTTCCCAGGCAAATAAATAATGAATAAGAAATATTACTAATTGAATTATTCATGAATAAACTTGCCGACCACATCTTAACCAACTTTTTGTAAATTAACAATAATATGACTTACGAATATCAACTGCGTTTGTTGCCGCAATTTGCGGCAAACGAGGCTACAATAAAGGAATCTGTTTCTCGTGAAAAAGGTATTGATGTGCGTACAATAACCCACGTCAGGGTGTTGAAACGCAGCATAGACGCACGCCAGCGTAGGATATTCGTCAACCTGAAAGTCAGGGTTTATGTCAATGAAGAACCTACTGATGAAGAATACGAAACCACTAAGTACCATGATGTGTCGTCATCAGAACAAGTCATTGTTGTTGGTGCAGGACCTGGAGGACTGTTTGCGGCATTACGTCTTATAGAACTCGGATTGCGACCTGTTGTAATCGAACGAGGAAAAAATGTCCGCGACCGGAAAAAGGATATAGCCTTGATAACAAAAACGCATAAGGTTGATCCTGAAAGTAATTATTGCTTCGGAGAGGGTGGTGCAGGTGCATATTCAGACGGGAAGCTATACACACGTAGTAAAAAACGTGGAAACACGCGCAAAATATTGAACGTATTTTGCCAACACGGTGCATCGACAGCAATACTTTCCGACGCTCATCCGCACATTGGTACTGACAAGTTGCCACGTGTGATAGAAAACATGCGCAACACGATAATAAAATGTGGCGGTGAAGTTCGTTTCCAAACAAAAATGACGAGTCTCATAACAGAAGGCGAGGTTGTAAAAGGAATTGTGGCTAATGATTTACAGACTGGCAACGAGATGGAAATCTTGGGTCCTGTAATACTTGCCACAGGCCACTCAGCGCGCGACATTTACAGATACCTTGACAATAACAACATAGAGATTGAACCTAAGGCGTTGGCTGTTGGCGTGCGTTTGGAACATCCATCTGAAGTCATCGATAAAATTCAATACCATAGCAGTAACGGGCGAGGGCGGTGGCTACCTGCTGCTGAATACAGTTTTGTAACACAAGTTAACGGACGTGGGGTATATTCATTCTGCATGTGCCCCGGCGGATTTGTCATACCTGCCGCAACAGGTCCAGGGCAGATTGTCGTTAACGGAATGAGTCCAAGCAACCGAGGTTCGCGTTGGTCAAACAGCGGAATGGTTGTGGAAATCCATCCCGAAGATATTTGTAATGATAGTATGGATGCTCTGTGCATGATGCGTTTTCAAGAAGAATTAGAACATACATGTTGGCAACAAGGCAACATGCGTCAGACTGCACCGGCACAACGCATGGTTGACTTTACCCGTTCACGACTCAGTTATGATTTACCAGATACGTCGTACGCGCCAGGACTAATATCCAGTCCGTTACATTTCTGGCTTCCGGACATAGTCGGGAAACGGCTTCAAACGGCATTCGAGACCTTCGGAAAAATCAGTCACGGCTTCTTGACAAACGAGGCTGTGTTAATTGCAGCGGAAACAAGGACATCGTCTCCCGTAAGAATACTTCGCGATACGTTAACATTGCAACATGTCCGTCTTAAAGGATTATTCCCGTGTGGAGAAGGTGCTGGTTATGCCGGCGGCATAGTTTCGGCTGGTGTTGATGGCGAACGATGCGCCGAAGCTGTCAAGAATTACATTAAATCAAGTGGATTTGTAATAAGCTGAACTCTGTTTTTTTACGCACAAATACCGCCGGCTCTAGTTTAACAATGCGTTGTAAAGTGGCATAT
>HF986646.1 GCA_000433175.1 Prevotella sp. CAG:1058 | reverse complement strand
TTGCGCAGGTAGCGCTTCTCGCTTACGGGCGGTTTTGATGTGCCACCGACGGCGGTCATGTCGGGCGGCAGGGGCTCGTAGTTGTACGGGTCGGAGGCGTCGAAGTGTTCGGCTGTGTTGCCCGACAGGTTCACGCCGCAGTTGTCCATGCGTGCGGTCAGCATAATCTGGTTCTTCCGCCCGATGTTGACAAGCGTCAGGCGGTTGTCCCACGACACGCCGTCAAATCCTCCTATGCCGCCGCTTGCCTCGCCGAACGGGTGCAGCCGGTAGTCCTGTTTCAGCTTTATGTTGAGCGTCGCCTTGTCTGACGGCACCCTGTCCTTCAGCGCGCGCACGGGTTGGTCGTTCTCCATTATCTGGACAGTTGCCACCGCGTCGGCAGGCAGGTTGCGCGTAGCCTGGTTGTATTGGTTGCCCAGAAGGTCCTGTCCCTCGATGTTGAACTTGTTGATTGACTTGCCGTTGTACGAAATCGAGCCGTCTGCCGCAACCTCCACGCCCGGCAGTTTCCTTAGCACGTCTTCTATATAGCGGTCCTCCTTGCCCTGGAACGCCGCCACGTTATAGTTTATAGTGTCCTGCCGCCGCTCTATCGGGAGCGCCTTTACAGTCAGTTCCTTCAGCATTATGGCTGACGGCGTCAGGCTTACGTGCATGTTGAGTCCGGCTTCGGGCGTCCTGACGCGCTTCTTGTCGTAGCCTATGAGGGTGAACTCCACCGTTGCAGTCCCATTGGGCAGCGGCAGGTTGAACGTTCCGTCGCCTGCCGTCATTGTGTATGCCAGCAGCGAGTCGGCGGCGTCGAGCGATTTGCAGGTTACGTATGCCACGCCTTCGCCAGTCTTGGCGTCGGCCACGGTGCCCTTGACCGTTCGCATTGAGGGTTGCGGCAAGGCTGCAACCGTGACGGTAAGGGCAAACAGGACGGCGAGCAGCCGCAGCGGCATGGACGTCGCCTGACTGTCGCCGCGCCCCTTGAATGCTGTTGTGGCCATGTGTCTGATGTGAGTGTTTTCTGTCATAGTTTGTTTGTTGTTTTATGGTTTATTACCGCTCAAATCCAAATCAGTCATTAGGATTCTGCCGGATTACCGTTCCATGTTTTGCATGCATGGCGTGTCGTGCCAGGGAACAGTGTATGGCACGGTGGCAATTGAAGACAATCAGACGGCTGAAATCATCAATATACTTGTTGGATTTAGCATCATGCGGTCTAAAGGCTGTTTTTGGTTAAATTGCAATATGCCGCCTTTTGCGGTGTAAAAGGTCATGTTTCAGACCGTAAAAGGCCGTGTTTTGCATTGCAAAAGGTGGCCTTTTGCAATGCGTTGATTATCAATAAGTTGCAAGACTGGTTGTAACTATTCCAGCTCTATGGGGTTGTACGGCAAACTTTTCAGCCGTTTTTCGCCGATAAACGTTACGCTTTTGCCCGACATTTCCATTGCGCTTTGCGGGTCGGCAGCCTCGTTGCGTTTCATCTTTAACGCATCTTCGCGCGAGAGTACCAGCTGCTGGTTGTCCTTGTAGAGATAAATTGGCTGCGGAACGGCGAGTCTTACAATGCCGTTGAGTGTGAAGACGTGGTTGCATCCGGTGTCGCTTATGGCGAAAATCAGCCCCGGCAGTCCGCGGAACAGGTAGGGGCCGTAGGGCATGGCGTAGTCTTCTGAGAACCATGCCGTCCAGTCGCGTCCGCCCATGCGGCACGTGGCTTTCCTGCATTTTATGCCGCATATCGTTGTGTCGCCGTCTGCCAGTGTCCATTCTGCCGGCTTAAGGTTCTGCGTGTACTGGCAGTTTATCTGCCCACTTATCTGTACCGTGGCCGTGTTGTGGGCTATGTCGACCACCAACGGAGAATCGTACGTGCCGCTGCCTGATGCAGTTAATACCGCGCTTACCAGCTCCATCGGCGACCTTTTTTCGCGGTAGTAGGCATCGTTGAGCGAGTCTTCCCTTATTTGTGCGTAGTCGGCGAATCCTGTGTATCTGTCGCCAATCAGCATGATGGTCTGTGCCTTGCGCCATTTGCCTGTGTTGTTAGGGTCAGGCCGGTATCTGTATTCATAATAAACCCTTATTAGTGCAGAGTCGTACACGGTCTTCTCTATCGGCCTTATCGGTGGTAGGCTTCCGCCGGTGATGGTCTGCGCTGCTGTTGTGAGCGATGCGAGCGTCAGTAAGTATAAAACAAGTCTCTTCATAGTAAACGTATTTTATTAGTTATGCAAAGGTAAACTAAAAGATTTAATCAAACAACTAATATTATTAGTTTTTATGTTTTTTAATATTGCCGTGCTTTTTCTGGCGGTTGTTTTTAGTGTTGTGCTGGTGTAAAATAAAAAATAGCCGCACTCAAGCAAGTGCAGCTATTCAGGTATTTTGGCGTATGTTGTCCGGTCGTTAGCCGGTTTACATTTTACGTTTGGTTGGTTGTGTTGTGTCAGTTCATGCCTGGAGATGCGTTTTTAAGGCAGGCTTGCTGCCGCTAAACATACAGGCGTATAGGGCGTATTCGGCTTACAGCTGTCCCGATTCGACCATGAGCACGACGCGTTCCGTCAGCCTGTCGGTCTTCTCCGGGTCGTATTTCTTCATCAGGCTGGCGCCGAACGCCCATGCGAATGCCTGGTAGAAGCCGGCGCGCACGGGACTGATGAAGGCGCGTATCAGGTCGTATGCCGACGAGTCGCACTCGCGGTAAACCAGTTTTATGAGCAGTTTGCCCTGAGAGTATGAGAGCTTTTTCATTCTCGGCGTGTACCTGCGCTTGATGTCTTCCTCAACGCGCTGCATGTGTCTGTCGCGTGCTTTCTTGTCTGGCAGTGTCTGGAGGTATTCGTAAGTCTCAAGTATTATCTTGTTTACTTCCTTCGCTATGGGCAACACCTTCTTCACGTTGTATACAAGGCGGTTGTAGGCCGCGCGGCTCTTGGCGTTCTTGAACACCGGCTGGGGGTACACGTAGACGTTGTTCAGTTCGACATATTGCAGGCTGTCGCCGTCAACAAGCACCTTGCTGACCTTCACCGTGGGTACGAACGTAGGGTTGTCCATGTCTACCGCGGCGTCTTCAGGGTTCTTGTCCTTGGCGTCTTGCGCCGACATTGCCGACGGCGCAAGCAGCATGAGAGCCGATGCTATTATTGTTGCAATCCTTGTCATGCTGCAAAAGTAGTGGTTTTATCGGACATAGTCGCCTTTTTATTGTTTATTATCTGAAAAAGTGGTTAAAGGCGGTTATGTGCTGACGCTAAGTGCGGACAGGGCGGTTATTGTATAGCAGGGCGTCAGCTGGTGTGGCATACCCTTTTCCCTACCGGCATAAGTATTGCGTAGAGCAATATTCCGCTTATCAGTCCGGCTATTGCGTCGATGGCATAGTGGGCCTGGATGTACACGGTTGAGAAGAACAACAGCACATAAAAAGGCAGCAGTACGTAGAACATGCGGCGGTTGCCGGTGCGCCATGCCAGCATCATGAGTATCGTGCTTATGCCTACGTGGCTGCTGGGGAAGGCTGCGGTAGGGCGCTCGCCGGCAGCCTTGGCACTCTCTACCATCTGATAGAATATGCCGTCGGTGTAACCGGGGGTGGGCAGGCAATCCTGCACATAGTTGAAATGGAAGTGTACGTCGGGGAATATGCCCTGCCTTATGTCCGACAGTCCTACGGCGTTATAGTAGAACGTGGGGCCGGTGACGGGCAGGACGATGTAGACTACGTAATAAATGAAAAAGGCAGTAAGCACTACGAAGGCCGTGCGCTCGTAGTCATGGTAGCGGTATAAGAAGTAGTAGATGACCACGAAGGCTATCATCGGGTAATAGGCGGCGTAACCCATGTCCATTAGTTCGCTTACAACGGGCCACGGCATGGCGTCGTAGAAGAGCAGGGCGGGCTGGCACCCGAAGATGTCTTGCTCGAGCTGGGCGAACACATGGTCGAGGTTGGGCAGCATTCGGTTAATCTCGTAAGTGTCGGGATACCACCAGCCGAGCAGCGCCAGCTGCACAGTTATGCGCAGGAACAGCGTCAGCCTGCACGGCAGCATCCGGTAAACGGCCCACATGCCGGCCGTGATTACGGCTATCCTGATGCGCCCCCAGATCATCGTATCCGGGTTTTCGAGCTTAGTGTATGTGAAGAATATTATCAGCAGCGTGCACACCATGTAGGCCGCCATTACCCACTCGAGGGCCAACAGCCCTTTCCTTGGCCGCTTGTCTATGGCGAACAGTTGCTTAACGAATTTCATCATTTATGTCTTGATCTTATGTATCTTGGGAATAAAATGTATCCGGCACGGCCATGCCAATGACCGGTCGGCCGGAGCGTGGTTGGTGTTATTACAAATGTTACATGCGTCCTGCGGTTCCGCATGCGTTACAGCCATTTGTTTTCCTTGTACCATTCAATGGCCTCATGTACGCCTCTTTCCAGGTCGTAGCAAGGTTTGAACCCGAGTTCGCTTACTGCGGGGTTGATGTCGCAACGCCAGTTGCGCTGTTTCATTATCTTGTATTTGTCGTTGTTGAGTGCGGTAATGCTTCCGGTAAGCCTTCCGAAACAGTCGCCTGTGGCCGTAACCGCCTTCAGTAACCATAGCGGAGCCTTGATGCGCAGCAGCCATGGGTTGCCGAGTTCGCGGCGTATAAGGTCGCTGAAAGCACGCGACGAGTAGACGTAGCCGTCGCTCAGGAAGTACCTTGCGCCGTTGCGCCCGTTGTCGAGGGCAAGCATTGCCGCCTGTACAAGGTCTTTTACGTATATGAATGTGATGTCCTGCGGTTTCAGTCCTGCGGCGAAGTCGATGTGGCGGCGTATGCTTTGCGCCATCATGAAGTAGTCTTTCTCCCTCGGGCCGTACACTCCAGTGGGGCGCAGCACTATGAAGGGGAAGCCCTGCATGGCGTCGAGCGCCTTCTCGGCCTCGAGCTTGCTCATTCCGTATGCAGTGTTGGGATGCGGCGTGTCGCCGTCTGTAATTTCGGTGTATGGTGCCGACTCTCTTGCAGGACCTACCACGCTGAGGCTGCTGATGAACACGAAGCGTCTTAATCCGGGGCATTTGCTGGCAGCCGCCGCTGCCAGATTGGCCGTGCCTGTGGTGTTAACCTTGAAGAAATCGGCCTTGTGCAGGCATTTAGTAGCCCCTGCGGCGTGGATTATGTAATCGAAGTCTTTGCCTTCGAGCTTGTGCTCCAGGTCGTCAGGGTTGTTGAAATCAAGTTCTATGAAATGTATCCTTTCATCTGCAAGATAACGTCTTGAGCTGCTTTTCCTTACGGCCGCCCACGTCTCGAACCCCCTTTTCAGGGCTTCTTCCACAATGAAACTGCCTATGAAGCCGCTTGCACCGGTTATCAGTATTCTCCTTTGCTGCATGTATTAAAATCGCGTTACAAGTTGCAAAGTTACATAAAAAGGTGTAAAGGCGGAAGGATGAACGGATGAAAAGGACGTTTTTGTAGTGAAAAAGATGAAATAATGAAATAATATAACAGCGGAAAGATGTCAACAACTGTTGTTTTCGCATCTTTCCGCTGCCTTGTCCCGGCTGCCTAGTTACAGCCTGTTTATTTTACGTATTCCGAGAAGTCGGTCAGGTGCATGTCGCCCTTGCGTCCCAGCGTGTCGTGCATTGCGAAGGCTGCGGTGAGGCAGTGGCGTGTGTGTCCGGCCTTGGCCAGCTTCAGGTAGTCGCGCAACAGCGGGCGGTAGTCCGGGTGTGCGCAGTTCTCGATGATGAGGTGTGCGCGCTCCTCGGGGCACTTGCCGCGCAGGTCGGCAACTCCCTGCTCGGTCACGATTACGTTCACGTCGTGTTCCGAGCTGTCCTGGTGGCTTACGAACGGCACTACCGAGCTGATAAGGCCGCCCTTTGCCGTAGACGGACAGGTGAAGATGCTGATGTATGCGTTGCGCTCGAAGTCGCCTGAGCCTCCGATACCGTTCATCATCTTGGTTCCGCAGATGTGTGTCGAGTTAGCGTTGCCGTAGATGTCAACCTCTATTGCGGTGTTGATTGCTATGACTCCGAGTCGGCGGATTACTTCGGGTGAGTTGGAAATCTCGCTCTGGCGCAGCGTGAGGTGCTGCTTGAAGTAGTCCATGTTGTCGTAAATCTGCTTGAGGCATTCGTTTGACACGGTGAGCGAGCATGACGATGCGTCTTTTACGCGGCCTTCGAGCATCATGCCTACGACGCTGTCCTGGAGCACTTCGGTGTACACGTTGAAGTCGGGCACGCTCTTCTCGTGGCCCAGTGCGCCGAGTATGGCGTTGGCGGTGCTGCCCACACCGCTCTGCAGGGGCAGGAAAGACGGCGGTATGATGCCGCGCTTCATGTCGCCGAGGAGGAACTGTGCCACGTTGTGGCCTATCTGGTCGGTCACGGGGTCAGAGTCCTTGAAGGCCCTTGCCTCGTCGGCTATGTCGCATTCAACCACGCCTACGATTTTCTTGGCGTCTATTTCAACGTAAGGCTTGCCTATGCGGTCGTTGACGTGCGTGATGGGTATTGGCTGGCGCAAAGGCGGGTCGAGCGGCTCGTATACGTCGTGCAGGAACTTGGCGTCCTTGCTGTGGAATGCGTTAAGCTCCAGTATGACGTGCTTGGCCAGGCGTGCCACGGTGGGGCTTATGCCGCCTGCGGCGGTGAGGTATGCCTTGCATGTGGTTTCGCCTTCCTCGATGTCGCACACTTCGAGTATCGCCCAGTCAACCTCGCCCATGAAGCCGTAGCGCAGCTCTTGTGCCATGTGGCTCAGGTGGATGTCGTTGTAAGCAATCTCGCCGGCGTTGACGTGGCGGCGGAAGTCGCCGTTTGTGGTGTAGGGGGCGCGGTAGCGTATGGCCTGAGCGTTTGAGAGGTCGCCGTCGGCGCTCTGTCCTGTCGAGGCTCCGGTGAATAATCCTACCTTGAACTCGCGTCCGGCCTCATGCTCGGCCTGGGCTATCTTGGCCAGTTCTTTAGTCACGGCCTTTGCCGTTCCCGCTGGTGTGAATCCGCTGAGGCCAATGTTCTCGCCATTGCGGATCATCGAGGCAGCTTCAGCCGCCGTAATGCGTTTGTATGCCATATAAATGTGAATTGTTAGTAATGTTATTTTCCGTGTTAAATGTTATCAAAGTTAATCTTCTGCCAGCTTAAGGGTCCGGCTGGGCCTGCTTGGCAATGGAATGCGTCATTCGTGTTTTTTATAAGTTGTTGCAAAAGTAACAATATTTTGCTTTAGTTCCAAAATTGTTGTGTAATAATTCCGAAAAAGCGCTGGTGGCGGCTTCCACAGGGGCTTTGGCGGGGCACCGTCCGTGCCTGAAGGGGGGCGTTGTATTGCGTTTGTATGAAAAAGCAGGGCGACAGCCCATTTTGTTCTTGTATTTGCCAGTGTTGTGGTTGTTTTTTGCTAACTTTGTGGCAAAACCTTGGATTATGGGAAACATGGGTGATGACAATGTCTACAAAGTAAGCAAGAGCCGCACCGTGCGCTGCGTGACGGTGGGCGTTTGGGTGTTGCTCGTGGCGGTGTTCGTGCCAAGCTGGTACATGGTGTTCATCGAGCCTTTTATACTTGTGCCTTTCGTCATAATGCTGCTGACCACGCTGTCGGTCTTCGGCATACTGTTTTATTACTACCTTATATCGCCACGCAGCATCGAACTGGCGGTCGACGCGCTCGTGCTGCGCAGGGTGTGGGGAACCAAGAGCTTCCGCTACGCCGACATAGCTGAGGCCGCCCTGTGGCAGGGCAAGCCCTCGCACATGTTCCGCATGTGGGGCTGCGGCGCCTTCTGCGGCTATATAGGCTGGTTCTCGGGCGGCGGGTTGGGCGCCCATTTCGAGTATGTGGGCGATTATGCCGACGCCTTTTACATCAGGCTCCGCAGCGGCAGGACTTACCTGCTGAGCTGCGACTGCGCAGGGCAGGTGGTCGGGCGGCTGAATGACGGGACAGGCAAGGCTGCAGTTTGACGTGCCCGTTAAAAACCACCGGCAGACAGTATTGCCACCGGCTTGTATAAGGCTGATAATCAGGCTGACTTAATACAGAAATACTTTACACCGTTTTA
>HF986645.1 GCA_000433175.1 Prevotella sp. CAG:1058 | reverse complement strand
CCCCCTGCCGCATTGCAAATATACTCAATATAGGCGAAAGCCGGCACATGCGCCGCACTATTTATTATAAAAAATTTTTCAGACATTACTTGAATAACGTAGTTTTTTTATAATTTTGTGACTCACAACATCTTAATTATGATGATAAACATTAAGAATATGGCGATACACAAAAGATTGATAATGCTTATACCGGCACTAGTACTCATGGCTTACGCCCTGAGGGGCAACACCCAACCGGAGTTTTACTCAAGATACATGAAATACTCGTCGGAAGAACTACTCCGCATGGGCAACGCTTATGCCGAGAAGTCGAAACTTGCTGACAGCGCACTTGTATGCTTTTCAATCGTAGTGAACAGGGCGACAAAGAAAATGAGCTTGCAGGAGAAACAGAATGTGATGATTGGGTATATAGGACGCTGGTATGTATATTTCTTCGAGTTCTTCGATTACGAAAAGTCATACGCCAACCTGCTGCAGGCCAAGCGCATAGCTGAAGAGACGGGGCGCGGCCTGTCGAGAATCAACCTTAATTTCGGATGCATGTACCAGATGATGGCCGAACAAAGCGGAAACGAGCAACTGAAGAACAAGGCGTTGGCATTCTACCGCAGAGCTTTCGAGGAAAGCATGAAAGCATGCGATGAAAGTTCACTTAACATGGCGTTCAGCAACATGGTATTCCTCTCTTCTGATCTCGGTAAACTCGACTCTATACATGGAGAATGGGAATCGTACAACAAGACGGATTGGGTAAAAGACCGTTTCAGTTTAACATATAACACACAGATGTACAACGGCCTGAAACTTTATTCGCACGGGAAATATACTGAAGCCCTGAAAACGTTCCAGGAACAAAAACACTCTACACGGTGGACTGACGACAAGATACGCTACCTCTACATCGTACACATCAACACGGCACAAGCCCTATCCGCCATGGGGCTCTACACCGAAGCCATAAGTGAGATAAAAGAAGCTGAAAAGATTGCGCTTGAGCATGACATGAAAGACGCCAAGCTCGATGTTTACCGTCTGTTGGCGGAGTATTACGCCAAAGTGGGTGAGAACGGAATAACGGAAAACTACCGCAATAAGTATTTCCAGCTGAAAGACACTCTGCTGAACTACAACCAAGTGGCAAAGGTCAGCGAGCTACAGTTTCTCGACAAGATGAACGAAATAGACAAGAGGATGGCCGAGATTACACGCAAGCGTGAACAACAGGCTGTCATGATGCGCATCGGCGCCGGCGTGACAACCGTAATCCTGTTGCTTGGCGTAATGCTCTTCGTGAAAAACAAAAAACTCAAACGCAGCAACGAGCACCTGTACAAGAACAGCCTTGCCAGCCTGCAACGAGAGGAGCGGGAAAGGGAAATGCGCCTGAGTTACGAGCAAAGGCTTAAGGAAAAGCAGGACACTGCAACGAACGTACCCGAACGTTACAGTTCAAGCGGCCTTGGCGAAGAGGACAAGGAAATATTGCTGAACAAGATTCTTAACGTGATGCAGACGTCGGAAGAAATCTTCTCGCCCGAATTCAAGGCCGACCGCCTTGTCGAATTCGTGGGCAGCAACAACAGGTATGTGTCGCAAACAATAAACGAAAAACTAGGATGCAACTTCACCACGCTCCTTAATGAGTACCGCGTCAAGGAAATGTGTAAGAGGATGAACAACGTGGCCAAATACGGGAACTTTACAATCAACGCCATAGCAAACAGCGTGGGCTTCAGGTCGCATTCCGGGTTATTCACTGCTTTCAAGAAAGTGACAGGACTCACGCCTGCCCAATACCAAAGGTTGGCGAAGGAAAACAAACAGGAAACATAAAAACAAGACATTCCTACTGTTTTTCTAATCCCGATTCGTAAATCGGGATTTTATTGTGTCATTATCCTAATGTTTTTTTAGTGACATCAATTAAATTTGCAAACGACAAGTACACACGTGAGTACAAAAACATTTTATTCAACAAAAATGTGAACACTATGAAAAAATTATCTATCTTAGCCTTCATCGTCATATTCATTACAGGCAGCATGACAAAGGCAACAGCGCAAGACGCGACAGCGACAAAGAAGATATTGCATTCGGGACAAGTGCTAAAAGTCAAAAACACCAACGCACTTCCAACAATGACAGAGCAACAAAGGGTGATGAATAAAGCTGCAAGCACATCCTCCGGACCATATTGGAGTGTTGCACAATCATATTTTAATTCCCAATATTCTAATTTTTCTTTCACAGACCTGTCTGAAATTGATTATTACACTGAAGTAACCATCGATGGTGACAAGGCAACATTCTCGAACATCGTTGACAACAGTCTTTATTACGGTTGGCCGGGCTGCAACCCCGTGACGGGCGTTTACGATGCTGAAAAACAGACAATAACCATTAAAACGCCCGAAATAACTGATGAGAGGCCACGTGAAGATTACACCGAACTTGGCGAGATGACATATTACGGTTCCCAAATTTATGTCGTATTGTTGGCGGGAGATTTCTCAACTGTCCCAGACAAAAACGGGAATTACGGCCTTTATATGGAAGACGAACTTGTCTTCGACGTATCTGATGACGGAACCACGCTCACTCCGCGTACCGGGTACGGAGCTTTTGCAATGTATGTAGACAACACCTTTACAAGCCAAGCAGGATACATGACATTTTACAAGACATCGTCAATCTGTAAAATGACCAATGAACCTAACTTGGCTGCAAGCCCGGAGACTTTTGACTTGACTAACGAAACCATATTTACAGATAGTAAATTCACACGTAGTTTCAAATTGAAAAACATGGGCCTTGCTAATGCTAAATACACAATACAAACAAGTACAGATGAAATAGAAGTACTCAGCACGAACGAGATTACTGCAGGCACCGTACAAACATTGTATATGACACTGACTGTAAAGAATGAAGGCCCGTTTGAAGGCACGGTTACATTTACCGACCAAAACGGTAAATCTACAACCATGACCGTAAAAGCAAATAGAAAAACGGCATACGACTACTCAAGCGTAATTAAGAACGGGGACATAAAAATAACACATTACGACGAATCTACATCGGCTGCGGAAATAACAAGCGACATTACAGGATTCCCCGTTATCGTTACAACAAACACCGGAGACGGCACTCTCAGTGGGGTGAATGTGAATATAAACGTACCCGAAGGACAGGTTGCAACATTCTCATGGAAAGGCTGGGGTTACGGACAATATCCCAACAAGGCGCTTATCACCATGGACGACCAGCTCATTAACGATGATTGGGTAATAGGTGACTACGAAACCGAACACAACCTTTCCGACAAAATCATACTGACAAGCGGAACATACGATATAATGTTCGGTTACTATACAAAGATGGACTGGTACACTTCTGGAACGACAGACACGCCGCTTCGGGCTTACTACTACGATTTTGACCTGAGACTCTATTCTGAGAACGAAAATAATGTAGATGTTTATTCAAACGAAGTCAAGTTTGACACTGCATACTATGACAAACAGGCAAAGACAGATACGATTAAGGTAAAACTGTATAATATAAGCAAAACACCTCTTACGATAACAGGAGTAGAAACCGACGGACCGTTCTCTGCCGTTAAAGACGATGTGGAAATCGCCCCATACACGACAGGATATGCAAATATTACTTTCACCCGCGAAGGTGTGGGAGACTACGAAGGCAACATCGTATTAAAGACAAACAATGGCGATGTAAACATACACTGCACAGCTGCCACGGAAAAGATAATTTACGACTATTCGGTAATAGTGGATAAAGGCGACTTCTCGTTTGACACAAGCATGGAATATCCGTGGTTGCTAGACGGCAACAAGGCATACAGCCCGACAGCCTATATGAAAGTCAACTCTAACGTGATTGATTCATGGATTGAAGCAAGCTTCATTGTTCCGGAAGGCAACACGGGAACTCTGACATGGAACGGTCGCAACAGTTCTATACCTTGGTGGGACTTCATGGGCGAGAAAATCTTCGAAGACGGAACCATAATCTATGCGGACGGAGTTGAGATAACAAGGTTTGCCGACACCGTTTCTGCCGGTTCGGACCAATTGGAAGAGCCGCTTACATTCTCTGCAGGACAACACAATATACGTTTCCTGTATAGGAAAATAGCTTCACAGCCTGAAGGCGAAGACCGATACATGCTGTACAATCTCGCCCTCAATCTTACTCCTACAAGTAATATCGGCAGCATTGACGGAGAAAAGGCGATAAAGAGTGTTGAATATTACACAATATCCGGCGAACGTCTTGCAGCTCCGACAAAGGGTATCAATATCATTAAGAACACATACGAAGACGGTACAAGCTGCGTAAAAAAAGTTGTTTTGAAATGATTTCCGACCACAATGACACAATAGTAAGAACTTTCAAGAATAACTACTACTGCTAAAACGAAGGGGCATGACTGATTCAAATGCGGGTCAGGGCATGCCCCTTTGTTTATTGGTATTTATCGGGAATGATGCAAAATCAACAACTTCGTCAATCAACAGGCTGACGAACTAAAAGCAAAAGGCGGCAAACAAGCGTGCAAGAGGTGACCTTTCGCATTCTAAAAGGTTATGTTTTGAAGCATAAAAGGCACCCTTTTAATCCGTAATATTGCAAAGCATATTTATTACAAATTCCAACTTCAGCACTAATCTTAAGACATACTGTGTAATACATCTGGGTTGATTAGTAACAATTTCACAATGAATAAAAGAACATTTGACAAGTTTTTCCATCAAAAGGGAGACTATTTATCACGGTTTTCAGTGAAATTCAGTGCGCTATTCTTTATTTAACGAAAAAATCGTAGACGTAATAACAATTTTGCATATTTTTGTATTCGTAGCTTTGTTAAGCGATACAAATTCACAAGGACTATAAACCTAATTATAATTATCAACTATAAAAACATGGAACTTATGAGAAGAAATGTTATCATCATGACCGTATTGGCGGCTGCGCTGGGGTTGGCGGCCTGCAACGGCGGCAAGGACGCCGCAAGCGGCAGCAACTACATCAGTGAGGCTGAACAGCAAGTGGCGCTGGAGCAGCACCCGCTGTTCGGCGAAGTACCGTCGCTACAGAAGCGGCAGGCCAAGGCGCTCGACCTGCTCGACGACGCACTCGACGCTGAACGCGATGCCGTGCGCGCCAAGGCGGACAACGACAACTACGAAGAGGTGACGGCAAAAGTCAAGGAACTCGACGCCGAACAAGAAGCCACTGCAAAAGAGATAGAACAATACTTCACGACTAAGATAGACGAGGCCATGAAAGGGCTGACGGGCAAGGAAATACCCGTAGAGCCTGACGCAAAGACATATTCTGCGGCCAAAGCTACCATAGTTGGCTATAAACATGCCGGCGGCGGTAATGGCAACATTGTGGTAAACGCGAGCTTCACGGCGGCTCGCCAACTGAAGACGCTGGGCAGCAAGTACACGCAAGTGTCGTGGAACTGGATTGGCGCCTCGGGCGAAAGGACAGGCAGCGGCATACGCCAGTTTGACACGCCATTCGAGAGCGGCGAAGAGGTGAAGCTCGACTCTATAACCGTGCCCGATATAGACATTTCAAAAATATCGTTTACCGACGACTGACGACCAGACAAAACCGCCCGCAGCCATGACACGGCGGCAGTACATGAACAAAATTAAACCGCGCCGCACCCAGCCTGACGCGGTGATAAAATATGGCTTAAAGGTTAAAAAACAGGTTTTATAGACGAAAATCATTCTTACAAACAGGAAAAGTGCAAGAATTATTTTCTCAATTCTTAACTTTTGGTTTTTAACTTTTAAGCCTTTATTTTCCACATAGCTTATC
>HF986644.1 GCA_000433175.1 Prevotella sp. CAG:1058 | reverse complement strand
TCGAATTTATTGATTGGCAACTTGCGGACATTCATTAATAAAATATTCTCCAAAACATAAACCAAGGCATTAAAAGCCAAACACTTATAAAGTGAATTACTTTTGGTACTTTCCAATGCAGGTATTTCCGTTGGTAATATACTTGGGCTATAGTAGGAAATAGGGCCGATATATAAGCAAACCCTATTATTATCAATATCACTTTCATTCATCTGCAAGTTTCTGCTTTCTATTATAAAGTTTCTCTTTAACAACTTCTAAATCCTTGTCATGGTTGCGCAAGAGTTTTTTACTTGTTCCGAAATCTGAATAAGATATTGTGACAAGACTTATGCCGTGCTGTGGCAGCACCGTCCGGCGGCGTTCGTCATATATCCTGCGTTGCTCGCCACGCGAAACTCCGCTTACCGTCGGTTTGTTGTCAAACAATGGTACTGCTTCAGTATGTTGACGCTCATTGTATTCGACAACAAGTTTCAATTCATCATAATATGCGTCCACTGGAAGCATCCTCCCAGTGTCTCCTTTTAAGAAATCAAAACAGTGTTGGCGACTCGCCGTCAAGCCAAGAGCCTCGTCACATAGATTTATAACGTATTCCTCGTCACTGTCTTTCCTGCTCCTGCCTGAATTTAACATATCCTGCACATTTTTACCAACACCAAGTTCCTCCAGTTTTTTATTCAGGTCTGTCATAATATCACATATTTAAATGGTTATACAAATCGTTTATCGCCTGGTTTTCAGCTCCGTTGATTTTCTTACCTTTGGCGGCTTCGTATTCGAGTTTCAACTTTGCCTTCTCCACAGAGTTTAATTCTGATGCATCATTCACACCAAGTCCTTTCAAAACGAAATTACTTTGGCAAATGCATATTACTTTTTATTCCTTAACTCACTTAATTTCGCACGGAAAGCCATATTCTCAGCATTATAATTCTTCTGAAGATTTAACGGCGGATTAAGCTCTGATATTAGTTGTTCCTCCAAGGTATGAACTTTATCTTCATCCACTTTGCAATAAAGCAGCAACAGGTTTTCACGCATCCATTTTGACAGTTTCTCCTCGTCTGCATCGGCAAATTTTGTCTTTCCGTTGTCAGGCTTATTCTTATCACGTGGCACTTTTTTAAGTCCCATCATGCTGCCTAATGACTTGCGAAGCGTTGAACGCCCGGCATTATTGCCTGTAAAATGTTGACCGTAATCCCTCTTTCTCAGGCTTTTAGAACTTATACCTGTGTAAATCACATCAAAATGCCGCCCGTCTATTTCCAAACTTTTCATCACGGACTTAATCCCTATTTCAGGCAATATTGATGAATTACGCAAGACGACAATGTAATTACCCGGACTGTCAGGGAGCGACATTTCAGTGTCGCGTAGCGGGTCAAACAAACATAAATTTAAATCTTTAATATTTTCCATCGTAAAGTGTTTTTATAACATTCTTAGCTGGTTGTAAATCTCATTGATTGCACTACTCTCCGCACCGCTTAGTTTTTTGCTTGGCTTATGATTACGATAAGCCTCTTTCAGGGCATCTCGGTCAATATTCATCAATGCGCTTACATCTGTAATAACATTTTTATGGCATGCTTTCAGGTAGTCTCCAATCTTGTCCAACGCCCTGTAACGCACATCCGACTTCAGTTGCCGTCTACCATATTCATCAGCAACTCTCTTTTTTAATTCATTCCATTCCATAGATTAAAAATTGTTTTTCGCCTTCCGTAGGCTCCGGTTAAGGTTGGCTGGGTTAGTAAACGGAAAGTGTGGAGCCTGTGCTTGCAATCTCATGGAGGCTCTGGTAAAACCTTTGGACGTTACAAACAACAACCCCACACTTATATATTCCCCGCAGCAAGTTGCCGCATGAGAATACCAAGCAGTGAGCGTCGAAGCTGCATCCCCGTCCAATTCGAAATGTACCAGATTTCCATGAGGGGACGAAAGCATGACACTTTCACCGATATGTCTTGCCCGAAGCGTCGGGCGTATGGTGCAAATATAGGAATATTTTACCATAATGACAAATTGTGGGATTGTTTTTTATATAATGTTTTGCGAAGGTTTAACTTTTAGGCTCACAGCATCTTGCAAGACTCTGATTATCAACAAGTTTGCGACATACGGTCTTTCGCGTTGCAAAAGATGCCCTTTCGCGCTGTCGTTTGTGCCCTTTTACGCTGCAAAATGCCGCCTATCGTGAATGGCATGGCGGAACATGCATTCACACATGGCATAAACAGCCGTCACGCATTGCGCTTCAAGGCCTCCTCGTAAACCTTGCGGACACGCTCGCGCAGGTGCTGCGGCTTGACGACTTCAAGCGAACGGCTGCGCGAAAGCAGCTCCATCACGAAGTCGTTGGTAATGCGTAGGCGCAAGGCTATGCGCAATTCGTCGGGCGTGTCGGCAAGTATGCGTTGCGAATGGTGGATGGGGTCTGACTTGACAAACCGCCCGTCAAGGGCGTCATAACGCAGCTCGATGTCCTCGACCGGCATCGAAGGGTCGTTCCACAAGCCGTAACAATCTTTAAACAGTTCGGCTACGTTGATGTCGGTATGCCGCTTGAACGTACGTGAAACGTCAACCTGCAGACTGCGTATGCGGTCTATGCCGAACGTTTTCATCACCTCGCCGTCGTAAGCCAGAAGATACCAGCGGCGGTTTGATTCCTTCAGGTAGTGCGGACACACGCTAAACTGTTTTTCAGCACAGTCGTTTCGATAGTCCACATAGCTGAACGCTACCGGGCGGCGGTCGCGGATGGCCTTTACGAGCGGCATCGTCCATTCGCTGTACGCCGGGCGGTGATGTTCGGCCAAAACAAAGGTTGACAGGTTATTGTCGTCGCCGAGGGCGTTGAGCAGGTCGAAATTCATCATCAGTTCGCTTATCCGCTCGTCATACTCCATGTAGTCCTCGTTGGCGAAATACCCTTGCCGCGTTCGGTCAAACCTGATTTCAACGAAAAACAGGCTGGCAATGTCGGCTATGTCACGCTCCAGGGTGCGCTGGCTTACCTGCGGAGCTTCATACAATTCGTCCATGCGCTCGTTTACATAATCCAAGAGTTCATCCTTTGGCACGAACCTGCCGCCATGCCTCACCTTATTTAATATTAGGAGCATCCTCCTTATTCCGTCAATCTGTCTGCTCATGCCTTTACGTGTTTTATGTTTGTCTTGCAAAGAAAACGCGAACGGGCTCAATGCAAGCTTCCTGCAAATTGCCGAATGCCGCTTGTCTTTTGCAAATGTAAGAAGTCACAACGACAAAACTTGTCGCTGGCGTGATTATTTTCATTGGCAACGCAAAAAATTGCTTTTCATCTGAGCGGCCAATTACAGTTTAACTACTTTAACTACCATAACAAGCTGATTTATTTTGAAAATCATGCAAAATTAGTTATCTTTGCATACCGTAAGGACAATATAAAAACATAAGATGGAATTATATTTCACGGGAATTATCATCGCCGCGGCATGCTTTTTGGTCATCGGCCTGTTCCACCCCATCGTGGTGAAAACCGAATACCATACGGGCACGCGCTACTGGTGGGTGTTCCTCGTAGGTGGAGTTGCATGCATCGTGGCCGCACTGTTCGTGGCCAACGCCTTGATGTCGGCCGTCTTGGGCGTAATCGGCGCATCGGCATTGTGGTCAATCAAGGAGCTGTTCGAGCAGCGTGACAGGGTGAAAAAGGGCTGGTTCCCGATGAACCCGAAACGAAAAGAAGATTATGTTTAATACGGTTTTAGGTTATAAGGCCTTGGGGTATAACGGTGACAACATGCTAAAAATCACAAATACGCCAACCGTAGAACCGAATAACCGTAAAATCGCATAACCGCAAACCTATGAAACTGACCCTCATACTTGTCGGCAAAACCGACGGAAAGCTGTACGCCGAGGCCATTGACGACTACGCCAAGCGCATCAGTCATTATACACCTTTTGATATAAAGGTGATACCTGACTTGAAAAACAGCAAAAGCCTGAGCAAAAAACAGCAGAAGGAGAAAGAGGGCGAACTTATATTGAAAAGCATCGAAGACAAGAGTCTCGTGGTGCTGCTTGACGAACGTGGCAAGGAAATGCGTAGCATCGAGCTTGCGGCGTGGCTTGAAAACAAACAACTGACGGGGCGCAACGTCACGTTTGTCATCGGTGGCCCTTATGGTTTTTCCGAGGCAGTGTATGCGCGCGCCGACTTCAAGTTGTCATTGTCGCGCATGACGTTCTCCCACCAGATGGTGAGACTTGTGTTCACGGAACAAATCTACCGTGCATGCACCATCATCAAGAACGAGCCTTACCACCACGAATAAGCGAAGTTTGCAAGAAGCAAACAGGCAAGAGACAAGGAAATCCACCTTGTCAGTTCGTTAATTGTCTGCTTGCCTACCAAATAAAAAGAACTACTAACTAAAAACATATTATGGAAAAAACATGGAGATGGTTCGGCAAGAGCGACAAAATCACCCTTGCGATGCTGAAACAGATCGGCGTTGAGGGCATAGTGACTGCCCTGCACGACGTTCCCAACGGCGAAGTATGGACACGCGAGAAAATCCGCGACCTGCGTGAATATATCGAAAGCTATGGCATGCGCTGGTCGGTGGTTGAAAGCCTGCCCGTGTGCGAGAGCATCAAATACGCCGGTCCAGACCGCGACCAGCTGATTGAAAACTACAAGGAAAGCCTTAAGAATCTCGGACTCGAGGGCGTGCATACAATATGCTACAACTTCATGCCGGTGCTCGACTGGGCTCGTACAGACCTGGCCCACCCCAACCCCGACGGCACGAGCAACCTGTATTTCAGCCATGCACAGTTCGCATACTTCGACTGCTGCATACTGAAACGCGAAGGCGCAGAAAAAGACTACAGCCCCGAGGTGATGGCCGAGGTGGAGAAACTAAAGCAGACTATGACCCCGGCAGACAACCACAAGCTTGTAGAGAACATTATCGTGAAGACACAGGGCTTCGTCAACGGCAACATTACGGAGAACGACGAACACCCCGTTGAACTGTTCCGCCAGCTGCTCGACCTTTACAAAGGCATCACGAAAGAGCAGTTGAGGGAGAACATGCGCTACTTCCTTTCGGCCATAATGCCAACCTGTAACGAGTACGGCATGTACATGTGCGTACACCCTGACGATCCACCATTCCCCATACTCGGCCTGCCGCGCATCGTAACGTGCGACGAGGACATTGAATGGTTCCTCAAGGCTGTGGACGACCCGCACAACGGACTTACATTCTGTGCCGGTTCGCTGTCGGCCGGAGCACACAACAACGTGCCCGAAATGGCCCGCAAATACGCCGACCGCACGTGGTTCGTACACATGCGCTCATGCAAGGTGTTCCCCAACGGCGACTTCACGGAAGCGTCGCACCTCGGCGGGCGTGCCGACCTCATAGAGTTGGCAAGAACCTTTGAAAAGGTAAATCCCAAACTGCCGATGCGCGTGGACCACGGCCCCAACATGCTGGGCGACGAGGACCGCGGATACAACGCCGGCTACACTTTCCTCGGCAGAATGTTCGCAATGGGACAGGTTCAAGGCATACTGGCTACCGTAGACAGGGAGCTTGGAATAAAATAAATACATATATACGCACAAAGGCTTGTTGACGGCAGGCCGGACAACATTAATCCTTGCCGTCAACAGGCAAATTTTGAAGAATAAAATAAAGCATTATCATGAACGAACTTTTCAACATCAAAGACTACGTTGTAGTAATAACCGGCGGAACCGGCGTACTCGGCCGCACGATAGCCAAATATCTTGCAAAGAACGGAGCCAAGGTCATAATTCTCGGAAGAAAAGAGGAAACGGGCAAGGCCATCGTTGACGAAATAGCAAAAGAGGGCTACACCGCCGAATTTATGAAAACCGACGTGATGAACGAGGAACTGGTACAGAAGAACTGCGACGACATAATCGCAAAATACGGACGCATCGACACGTTGTTAAATGCCGCCGGCGGCAACATGCCGGGAGCCGTAATATCACCAGAAGGCAACATATTCGACCTGAAAGTCGAAGAATTCCAGAAAGTACTGAACCTGAATCTGACAGGAACTGTCATACCTACACAGATATTCCTCAAGCCAATGGTAAAGCAAGGCAAGGGCTCGATAATAAACTTCTCGTCAATGGCTGCCTTCCGCCCGATCACACGTGTATGCGGATATGCAGCCGCAAAGGCCGGCATCAGCAATTTCACAGCCTTCATGGCAACTGAATGCGCTAAGAAATTCGGTGAGGGTATACGCGTAAACGCAATAGCCCCAGGCTTCTTCATCACAGAACAAAACCGCACACTGCTGACCAATCCTGACGGCTCTTACACCCAGAGGGGAAGCGACGTAATACATCAGACACCGTTCGGACGCATGGGCGACCCTGAAGAACTTTGCGGAACAATACATTACCTGATGAGCGACGCCGCAAAATTCGTAACCGGTACGGTTGCCGTAGTAGACGGAGGATTCAATATTTACGCAATGTAACAAACGTGCAAGACTCCTGGCAATGCAGGCATGACGGCCTCCGGCGTATGGACGGGACGCATCCTGCATGCCACATGAAATCCTTACGTAAAAGCGAACGCAAACCTTTACGTGTAATTTCATTGAATAAAAAAGCACAACATATTAAATAATGGTGTAACTTTGCATCAGATATAAGAAAAACAAATTCATTAAACAAATCATGAAAAAATTACAAGCTCTTAACAAAAGGACTGCGCCCAAGAGCGTAATGCCCGAGAAAGTCATTCAGTTTGGCGAAGGCAACTTCCTCCGTGCGTTTGTAGATTGGATTATCTACAACATGAACCAAAAAACAGACTTCAACGGTTCAGTTGTAATCGTTCAGCCTCTCGCAAACGGTATGATTGACTGGCTCAACGGTCAGGACTGCCTCTACCACGTAAACCTGCAAGGTCTTGAAGAAGGCAAACCCGTAAACAGCCTGACACGTATCGACGTTGTAAGCCGTGCGCTCAACCCATATTCACAGAACCAGGCTTTCATGGCTCTTGCCGACCAGCCTGAAATACGTTTCGTAATCTCAAACACGACTGAGGCTGGTATCGCATTCGACCCGAGCTGTAAACTCGACGACGCTCCGGCAAGTTCGTATCCGGGCAAGCTCGTACAGCTGCTCTACCGCCGCTACCAGACCTTCAACGGCGACCCGACCAAAGGTCTCATCATCTTCCCCTGCGAGCTTATCTTCTTGAACGGACACGTTCTTAAGGACTGCATCTACAAATACATCGAATTGTGGAACCTTGGAGAAGACTTTAAGAAATGGTTTACAGAGTGCTGCGGCGTTTACGCCACATTGGTTGACCGCATCGTTCCCGGTTTCCCGCGCAAGGAGATCAAGGACATCCAGCAGAAGATATGCTATGAGGACAACCTCGTCGTACAGGCTGAAATCTTCCACTTGTGGGTAATCGAGGCTCCGAAAGAAATCGCAGAAGAGTTCCCCGCAGACAAGGCTGGATTGCACGTGCTGTTCGTTCCGTCAGAGGAGCCATACCACGAGCGTAAGGTTACATTGCTGAACGGTCCTCACACCGTATTGAGCCCTGTTGCCTTCCTGAGTGGTATCAACATCGTACGCGATGCATGCAAGGATCCGGTTGTCGGCAAGTACATTCACAAGGTACAGTTCGAGGAGTTGATGGAGACACTGAACCTCCCGAAGGACGAGTTGCAGAAGTTTGCAAGCGATGTTCTTGAGCGCTTCATGAACCCGTTCGTAGACCACCAGGTTACAAGCATCATGCTTAACTCGTTCCCGAAATACCAGACCCGCGACCTGCCTGGCGTTAAGACATATCTCGAGCGCAAGGGCGAACTGCCGCAGGGACTCGTATTCGGCCTCGCTGCAATCATCACTTACTACAAGGGTGGCAAGCGTGCTGACGGTACGGAGATTGTTCCGAACGACTCTCAGGAAATCATGGATCTGCTGAAAGAGTTGTGGGCAACCGGCGACACACAGAAGGTTACCGACGGCGTTCTCTCAGCTACTCAGATTTGGGGTGAGGACCTCAACAACATCAAGGGCTTGAACGCTCTCGTTAAGAAAGACCTCGACCTCATCCAGGAGAAGGGCATGCTCGAAGCTGTTAAGACCATTCTTTAACCCGCTACAGCTTATCAGCTGATAATTCATTAACAAGCAAACAAGGAAGAAACATGCGCAAGCAAAATCTCCTTGTTTGCTTGTATTGTTTTTGGAAATAAATATAATTATGGAAAACGTTGACCAACTATTGAAACTCTACGCGGAACAATATGAGACAGAGAGTTTCCTTCCTGATGACCCGAGTTGGTTTATGCACCAAGTAAAAGGTACAGCAAATCAGGAAGTAACAGCATTCATAGCATCATGCTTGAGCTACGGCAGCAGAAAACAGTTCATGCCCAAGATTCAATATATTCTGGACGTTTCCGGCTATGACGTTGAAAACTGGATAAGGAATGGCGACTTTGTCAAAACAATCCCTGACGACAAAGCATGCTTTTACCGTCTTTACACAAGACACACAATGCACACTTTGTTCTGCGCCATACGTGAAATGCTTGACGAGTACGGAAGTATCGGCAACTATGTAAGAAGCAAGGCCAATAACGGATTTGACGCCGTTAAAGCCATAACCGGTTATTTTGCAAGCAGGGGAATTGAGACTATTATACCCAAAAACACAACCTCGGCATGTAAACGTGTCTGCATGTTCCTTAGATGGATGGTTCGTGACAACTCTCCGGTCGACCTGGGCTTATGGAAAGACTTTATAGATAAACGCACGCTTATAATACCCATGGATACGCACGTTCTGCAAGAAGCAAACAGACTGGGACTGATTGACAGTAAAACAGCTTCAATGACGGCAGCACGCAAACTGACAGAACGTCTATCACAAACATTTCCAGATGACCCATTGAAAGGTGACTTCGCTTTGTTCGGATATGGTGTCAATCACTAAAAACACATAACCCATTTTATAAATCACAAAACTCACACACGCAGGAACAAATTAAACCGTTAATTTCCACATAATCCATACAAATACAAATAAAGACCGGCAGACAGATTGTCCGCCGGTCTTTATTTGTATGATAATACTTATTACTTATGCGTACGTATTATTCACCTTTCTCCATTTTAGCCTTCAATTCAGCCAAAGCGTCGATATCGCCGAGAGTTGTACCAGCAGCAACGTTGTTTATTGCTGTAGTTTCCTCTTTCTTAGCCTTCTTGCGAGGAGCCTTCTTCGGCTCTTCCTTAACATCTTCGAATGTACGGCTGTGAGAAAGAATTATTCTCTTGGTTTCCTTAACGAACTCTATCACCTTGAACGGCAGTTCCTCACCGGGCTGTGCCTGGCTTCCATCTTCCTTAACAAGATGCTTAGGAGTTGCGAAGCCTTCACCACCTTCGTTCAGAGAGATAACAGCACCTTTTTCCATGCTTTCTGTTATCTTGCCAGTGTGTACAGAACCAGGAGTATAGATTGTCTCGTAAGTATCCCAAGGATTGTCCTCAAGCTGCTTGTGACCAAGGCTCAGACGACGGTTTTCCTTGTCTATTTCGAGAACAACAACATCAATTTCAGCACCAACCTGTGTGAACTCTGACGGATGCTTAACCTTCTTTGTCCATGAAAGGTCGCTGATATGGATAAGGCCGTCAACACCTTCCTCAAGTTCTACGAAAATACCGAAGTTAGTGAAGTTGCGTACCTTTGCAGTATGCTTGCTGCCAACAGGATACTTAACCTCGATAGCCTCCCACGGATCTTCCTTCAGCTGCTTGATGCCAAGAGACATCTTGCGCTCCTCGCGGTCGAGAGTAAGGATTACAGCCTCAACCTCGTCACCAACATGCATGAATTCCTGAGCGCTACGCAGGTGCTGGCTCCAGCTCATTTCTGAAACGTGGATAAGTCCTTCTACACCCGGAGCAATCTCAACGAATGCACCGTAATCAGCGATGACAACAACCTTACCCTTAACATGATCGCCAACCTTAAGATCAGCGTCAAGAGCATCCCAAGGATGCGGAGTAAGCTGTTTCAAGCCAAGGGCAATACGTTTCTTCTCGTCATCGAAGTCGAGTATTACAACATTTATCTTCTCGTCAAGAGATACAACCTCATGCGGATCGCTTACGCGGCCCCAAGACAGGTCTGTGATGTGGATGAGTCCGTCTACACCACCGAGGTCGACAAACACGCCATAAGAAGTAATGTTCTTGACTGTACCCTCAAGTATCTGTCCCTTCTCGAGCTTGCTGATAATCTCCTTCTTCTGAGCCTCAAGCTCTGCCTCGATAAGAGCCTTGTGAGAAACAACCACGTTACGGAACTCCTGATTGATTTTAACAACCTTGAATTCCATTGTCTTTCCTACGAATACGTCGTAGTCACGTATCGGGTGAACGTCGATCTGGCTTCCGGGCAAGAATGCCTCGATACCGAATACATCAACAATCATACCGCCCTTAGTACGGCACTTGATATATCCCTGGATAACTTCCTGATTGTCAAGAGCAGCGTTAACACGCTCCCAACTCTTGCTCAGACGTGCTTTCTTGTGCGAAAGCAAAAGCTGGCCTTTCTTGTCTTCCTGATTCTCAACATAAACTTCAACAACATCACCAACTTTCAAATCCGGATTGTAACGGAATTCGCTTGCAGGTATGATGCCGTCGCTCTTGTAACCGATGTTTACGACTACTTCTTTCTTGTCAACCGAAATAACGGTTCCGTCAACGACCTGATGTTCGCTGACTTTGTTGAGGGTCTCGTCATAAGCTTTCGACAGCTCTTCCTTGCTTACACTCGCACTTGTTCCATTTTCAAACTCATCCCAATTAAAGTCTGCCAATGGCTGCACGTTCTTTAAATCTGACATAAATTAATAATTAAGTTTTTAAATTAATAAAGTTTGACTTTATATGGTTTATAAATCGGCTGCAAAGGTACAATCTTTACCTTTCATTATAGTATGTATATAATAATATTTTAGACTTTGACGCGATTTTTATGTTTAATTAACTCAAAAGCATGACAAACAAGCTTGAAGTATGTCACAATTATTCATCCTCACAATCTGCGCCACGTAATATTATGCTTGTCGCACCAATTGTAAACAGAGTTCCATCTTCAATGACCCTCCGCTCACGGTCACCAAGGATTTCATTGTCAACAAATGTACCTGTATTGCTCGGTCCATCCCTGAGTATGTATTTCAACCGTCCGTTTTTATCTTTTGACACATTAATCACACAATGATTAATGTCTATACTCGGATCGTTAGTTTCTATAGGAAGCGTAGTCTTACTACCCTTCATGTAACGCCCGATCGTATTATCACCATACTTCAACGGAAGCACCTGCTTGTAATGAAATACATTCTCAATAACAACAATCGACCCGTATCCGTTCTCGTTAGACAATTCGTCAAGCTTTTCTTCCTTTTGGGTAGCACGCAATTTCGACGTACCAATCCTGATACCAAACTGCTTACCGCACTGTGGACACTCAAAAACAAGAGATTGTCCTTCCTTGTATATAGTCTCGTCAAAG
Source organism: Prevotella sp. CAG:1058 (assembly GCA_000433175.1). Classification (GTDB taxonomy): domain Bacteria; phylum Bacteroidota; class Bacteroidia; order Bacteroidales; family Bacteroidaceae; genus Prevotella. The sequence goes on along the minus strand of HF986644.1, from coordinate 3,564 downwards.
GTGATAAACTCATCACACTTTGGGCATCTAACTCTCTTCATAATCAATTATTAATACGGTAAACCCAGGCATCACGGAATAACGCATTACCGCGTAACTTGTCTAATGCGCCGTAAGCCTCGCCTTCACTGGCATAACGACCATAAACAACTTTTACAGACTTGTTTTTCTCCACAAGTACTGAAGCATCTTCAAATCCGTCATCAGCAAGCCTGCCAACAAAATCCTCGGCATTATTCTTGGTTACTCGACTTGCAATGACAATATAAAAGCTGTCAGAACGAGCCACATTAGCAGCCTCGGCATTCTTGTCTGCCTTAACAGCAGCATGCATTCGCATAGTATCCTGCCGTTTCACTCCATGTCCAAGTTCATGGCCATTACTCCTTATTATATTATTATAGCCACTACTGATAAGACTCTCTATTACGCCGTTATCGATATTACTTGTCCGTAATCCGTTATTACTCTCATTCACCGGAGTCCCTAGCACTAGGAACAAAACAACGGCTATCATTGCTGCGGCAAAATTACGAATAGCGCTTATCCTGATTTGCAAAGTCTTTCCACTGTCACCATCACGAAGCGCTACGCCTCGCTTGTTACGCTCCACAAAATCATGCGCTGGAAAAGCAATAACTTCTGCTTTCCCATTATTGACATCGACAGACTCAGACTTACTCAGTCTGCCCATCTCAAACGAGCTCAGACTATACAAATCAGGTGTTAATATGCCGGCCTCACACGGAACAAACTCATAATTGCCGTAACCGTTCATACTAAGCGTACCTATACCGTTCAAGAAATATGAGCCGTTATTGCAAATATACTGTTTGAGTTCATTAACTTCGTTATCAATGCGTCCGCAAGCTTCCGGATAACTTATATCATACGCTTCCGAATACGACTGGGCCAATAGCGAATCGTTCAATGTAAGTTTCGGATTGAACCCCAAAGTCCTCAATGGAGGTATGAACATATTGTCATCCTCGTCATACCTGGCGTTGACGTGGCTCGCGACGAATCCTCCCAACCCTGGGACAATTACGCAATCGCTTTTCAGCAATAATATTTCAATATGTCTTTCTAACTCTATCACGAATGCAAAATTAGTACTTTTCATCTGAAAAACCAAATATAACATCGCTTATGAACAAAAAAACAAACCTGCATGCCATATTTCAGATAATATTTTATACTTTTGCATTGATTTGGAAACAGAACACGATTTTGTATATTATTATAATTTTATGAATATTGCAATTGTAGGCACCGGATATGTCGGTCTAGTCTCAGGTGCCTGTTTCGCTGAAACAGGAGCAACTGTAACATGCGTCGATGTCGACGAAAAGAAAATTGAATCACTGAAGAAGGGAATCATACCTATTTATGAACCCGGGCTCGACGAACTTGTCATGAAAAACATCAACGCAGGAAGACTGAAATTCACGACTTCACTGCCAGACGTAATCAACGAACAGGAAATCATCTTCACCGCAGTAGGCACCCCACCTGACGAAGATGGAAGCGCAGACCTAAAATACGTGCTCCAGGTAGCCAAGACTATCGGCGAACACTTGAACCGATACCTGGTAGTTGTAACAAAAAGCACCGTTCCTGTTGGAACGTCGCACAAGGTATACGACACCATAAAGGCGGAACTTGACAAGCGCGGCGCCGAAGTAAACTTCGACGTGGCAAGCAACCCGGAATTCCTTAAGGAAGGCAACGCCATCAAAGACTTCATGAGTCCCGACCGTGTAGTAATTGGCGTTGACAGTGAAAAGGCAAAGAAGATACTCACTAAATTATACAAACCATTCCTGATAAACAATTTCAGGGTTATCTTCATGGACATACCGAGCGCAGAAATGACAAAGTATGCGGCAAATTCCATGTTGGCCACACGTATCAGCTTCATGAACGACATTGCCAACCTGTGCGAACTTGTTGGCGCAGACGTGAACCAGGTACGCGCCGGAATCGGCTCGGATACCAGAATAGGACGCAAATTCCTGTACGCCGGATGCGGATACGGTGGTTCATGCTTCCCGAAAGATGTCAAGGCGCTTATAAAGACAGCTGACGACAACGGCTATTCATTAGAGGTGCTAAAAGCCGTCGAAAGAGTGAACGAAAAGCAAAAGCGCATATTGTTCGACAAATTAGTGAAAGCCTTTGACGGAGAACCACTCAACGGAAAGAACATAGCATTATGGGGTCTGGCATTCAAGCCTGAAACCGACGACATGCGCGAATCTACCGCATTAGTAATAATCAGACGCCTGCTGGGCGCCGGCTGCAACATCAAAGTGTACGACCCGGAAGCAATGAACGAATGCAAGCGCATAATCGGCGACAAGGTTACTTACTGCAAGAGCATGTACGATGCCGTTGACGGTGCCGACGCACTCATGATGCTGACCGAATGGAAGGAATTCAGACTACCCGAATGGGAGCTTATTGGCAAACGCATGTGCAAGAAATTAGTGCTTGACGGAAGGAACATATACGACAAAGACGATTTGAAAGAGCATGGCTTCGAGTATCACTGCATAGGGAAATGACACGAAAAACAGCTTTATACAACATCATTGCCTGTACGGCAATAATCCTGGCCGCTTGTGGATGCAAGGACACCAACAAGCCTGCAGACAAGCCACAAGAGGACCTGAAAGCCAAATCGATGCTCGAAGGTATCTGGATTGATGCAGACGAGGAAACTGTCGTGTTTAAGATTAAAGGCGATACGGTCTATTATCCTGACTCGACAAGCCAACCGGTAAAATTCCAGATAATACAAGATACAATGATATTATTGGGCAACAACGCATCAAAATATCCCATAGTACGCCAGGAAGCCCACATATTCGAGTTTAAGAACCAAAGCAACGACATAATAAAATTAGTGAAAAGCGAGAATCCATATGACTCGCTACAGTTCGTCCGCCGTAGTCCGGTAACTCTAAACCAGGGCAAAACTATTAAAGCTGATACGATTGTCATTTACGGAGAAAATAAATATCACAGCTATGTGCAAGTGAATCCTACCACTTACAAGGTGTACCGCTCGTTCTATAATGCAGAAGGCATGGAAGTGGAGAACATCTATTATGACAACATAATACACGTAAGTATCTTCAAAGGAGCGAACAGGATTTTCTCGAAAGACTTCAGGAAGGCCGACTTCAACAAGGCCGTACCCGACAACATGCTCAAACAATGTGTACTAAGTAACATAAAGCTGACAACAGTGGGCAAAGACGGATTCCATTACCAGACACAACTGGCGATACCCGACAGCCCGAGCAGCTTCATCGTTGAACTGATTATATCCTACGACGGTAAGACCGACGTCAGACTGTTCAAATAGTACGCGTTAATACCCTGTCTGTCAGCCTGATAGACCATAAGAGTACAAATAATGAAAGTTATATTACGAAAGACGGTCTTTTGCATTGTAAAAGGCCGTCTTTCGTAATGCAAAAGGTTACCTATTACACGCCAAAAGGTAACCTTTTATGTTATCATGACTATGCCTAAAAATACTTTACACCAAAAGTC
>HF986643.1 GCA_000433175.1 Prevotella sp. CAG:1058 | reverse complement strand
CTTTATAACGCCTTGTTAAACTAGAGCCCCAGCAAGCTCCTTTTTTATGTAGCCCTTTTCTTTTTTGGGTATTGCGCTTGATATTTTTGGCGTTTATGTGAATATAAGTAAATAGTTGAGAAAAGTGATGGCTTGAACATGCCGTTGCTATATAAGAAAACTCCCTGAAAGCTTCAGTTCTTCAGCTTCAGGGAGTCCTCTCTGTGATTCCGTTGGGATTCGAACCCAAGACCCACGCCTTAGAAGGGCGTTGCTCTAATCCAACTGAGCTACGGAACCAACAATCGGCTGCAAAGGTAGTCAAAAATATCATTATACCAAAATTTTTACGTCAAAAGTTTACTAGACAATGAAATATGTTCATGGCATAGCCTTTCACTTGTTCATAAGAAAAGAAAATATGATGGAATATCCATGTTTTTCAAAAATATAATGTAATTTTGCGGACAAATTTATATATAATAAAGGATGAAAAAGTTTAATTCGAAGAAATTCGTTATTCCTGCCATAGCGTGTCTTGCCGTTATACTATTCTTGTGTTACTATTTCTTTTTCACGCCGATGTTAAAGGATGACAAAAGCTATGTCGTATACATCGACCAGGATGACAACATAGATTCTGTATACTCTAAGCTTGATGTCGTGGCTTCTCATCACGCCATGTCCGGATTCAAGACGCTTGTAAGACACAGCTCTTATGGTGACAACATACGTACGGGCCGTTATGAAATAGAAAAAGGGAACAGTACGTTCACCGTTTTCAGAAAACTCAAGAACGGCTTGCAGTCGTCCGTAAGGCTTACAATTCCGAGCGTCCGCACTGCCGACAAGCTGGCCGGTGCGTTGTCCAAAAAACTTATGTTGGACAGTGTTGCATTGTATAACGCCATTACTGATTCAGCCGTTTGTGCCAAGTATGGTTATACGCCGGCGACGATGTTGTGTATGTTCATACCTAACACTTATGAGGTTTATTGGAACGTGCCGCTTGATAAATTCCTCGACAAGATGGACAAGGAGAGCAAACGCTTCTGGAACTTTGAACGTACGCAGAAGGCAAAGGCTATGGGCTTTACCGAGGAAGAGGTTATTACGTTGGCAAGCATCGTAGATGAAGAGACTGCCAATGATGAAGAGAAGCCCATGGTGGCAGGCATGTACTACAACCGCCTAAAGACGGGCATGCCTTTGCAGGCAGACCCGACGATCAAGTTCGCCCTCAAGGATTTCGACATACGCCGCATATACAATAACATGCTTAGTGTGAAAAGTCCGTACAATACATATAAGAATATTGGCTTGCCTCCCGGACCGATAAGGATTCCGACAGTGGCAGGTATCGATGCTGTGCTTAACCACGTGCATCATGACTATCTGTACATGTGTGCGAAGGAGGATTTCAGCGGCACGCATAATTTTGCAAAGACATATGAAGAGCATCTGAAGAATGCTGAGAAATATTCGTCGGCATTGAATGAGAGAGGCGTCAAGTGATAGCCTTTACGCAAGGCCGTGTATCAATAGTAAAATTTTGAAATAAAAAAGACCAACAGATATGAATACCGAAGAAAATAAAAGCGAAGAGAAAAAGACCCTGAGTTTCGTAGAACAGCTTGTAGAGAAGGACCTTGCAGATGGCAAGAACGGCGGTAGGATACAGACCCGCTTTCCGCCGGAGCCCAACGGCTATCTGCATATCGGTCATGCAAAGGCTATCTGCATGGATTTCGGCGTTGCCGTGAATTATGGTGGAATATGCAACTTACGTTTTGACGACACCAATCCTAGTAAAGAGGATACGGAATACGTGGATTCCATTCTCAATGACATTAAGTGGCTTGGTTTCCATTGGGCTAATGTTTATTATGCTTCGGACTATTTCCAGCAGCTGTGGGACTTTGCAGAGTGGATGATTAAGGAAGGCAAGGCATACATAGACGAACAAACAAGTGAACAGATTGCCGAACAGAAGGGAACACCTACACAGCCTGGTACACCCTCGCCTTATAGGGACCGCCCTGTAGAGGAGAACCTGGCCTTGTTCCACAAGATGAATACTCCCGATGTGGAGGAGGGTTCCATGGTGCTTCGCGCCAAGCTCGACATGGCTAACCCAAACATGCATTTCCGTGACCCGATAATGTACCGTATAATACATACGCCGCATCATCGCACCGGTACCAAATGGCATGCATACCCAATGTATGACTTCGCCCACGGCCAGAGCGACTATTTCGAGGGTGTCACACATTCAATCTGTACTTTGGAGTTCGTTCCACACCGTCCTCTTTACGACAAGTTCATTGACGAACTGAAGGTCTATAAGGGCGAGGCTGACAATCTTGGCGACTTCCGTCCGAGACAGATTGAGTTCAACAGGCTTAACCTTACATACACAGTGATGAGCAAGAGAAAGTTGCACGCACTTGTTGACGAGCATAAGGTTAGTGGTTGGGACGACCCGCGAATGCCTACATTGTGCGGAATGCGCCGCCGCGGATATTCGCCTGAAAGTATAAGGAACTTTATCAAGAGCATAGGTTATACCAAGTTTGATGCCCTTAACGACGTTGCCCTCCTTGAGGCTGCCGTGCGCGACGACCTTAACAAGCGCGCCATAAGGGTTTCTGCCGTGTTGAATCCGGTGAAACTTGTCATAACAAATTATCCTGACGGACAGGAGGAAGAGCTTGAAGCTGTAAACAATCCCGAGAACGAGGCTGACGGAAGCCACAAGATAGTATTCACTAAGAATCTTTGGATTGAGCGCGACGACTTCATGGAAGATGCACCAAAGAAATTCTTCCGCATGTCTCCGGGTCGTGAGGTGCGCCTTAAGAACGCTTACATTGTGAAGTGCACAGGATGTACGAAAGACGAAAACGGCAATATAGTTGAGATTCAGGCAGAGTATGACCCGACCAGCAAGAGCGGAATGGAAGGTGCCAACCGCAAGGTAAAAGGAACTTTGCACTGGGTGAGCATGGAACATTGCAAAAAGGCGGAGATAAGAATATATGACAGATTGTTCGATGTTGAGAATCCGTCGGCTGACGAACGTGATTTCAGGGAGCTTCTTAATCCCGATTCACTGGCGATTTTGTCAGATTGCTATGTAGAGGATTACGCAGCCGGGAAAGTTCCAGGCGAGTACCTCCAGTTCCAACGTATCGGATATTTCATGGCCGATACAGACTCGACTCCAGGCCACCTTGTTTATAATAAGACGGTTGGACTTAAAGATACCTGGTCGAAACAAATAAAGGGCTGATAATAGAAATGTCGTATAGTTCTGAAGATTATTTCCTTTCCAACGAGTTCAAGAGCCTGTTAAGTAAGTTCGAGGCTAATGAAGGCGGTTGTGTTTATGGCATGCTTGACCCTGACGAGCTTATGGATGTTGCTGAGTATTATTATAATGGCCGCAACCGTCAACTGGCAGAGGAAATAATAGACAATACTTTGTTAATATATCCAGGAAGCGCCCCTCCTTTGCTTTTCAAGGCAAGGATGGCGCTTTTGGATGACAATAACGTCACTGAAGCCGAGAGGCTTACGGAAATGATCGAGGACAAGACAGACCTTGAGTATTTCTACATGAAGGCTGAAATAATGCTCGCCCAAGGTAATATTGCTCTTGCCGACAAGTATTTGGAAGAGCGGTTTGGCGACATCAGCGATGACGACAGGGATTATTTTGCCGTAGACGCTGCGGCTTTGTTTCTTGATTATGACTCTGTTGACTTGGCTGAAAAATGGATTGACCGTTCAGAAGATACAGATTGTACCGAATATAAAGAGCAGGCAGCTCGCATTTTTGTCGAGAGAGGGGAGTATGAGAAGAGTAAGACACTTTTCAACGAGCTTATTGACAAGGACCCGTTCTCTGTGCATTATTGGAATTCGCTTGCTTCAACGCAGTTTTTTAATAACAATATTGAAGATTCGATACAGAGTAGCGAATATTCGATAGCCATTAACCCCGACAATGCCGCGGCTTTGCTTAACAAGGCCAACGGACTTTATAATCTTGGTAATTTCAGGGAAGCGCTTAATTATTACAAGCGTTATAATAAGCAATGTCCGCGCGACGAGAATGGCGAGATGCTTATTGGTTTCTGCCATATGCTTCTTGATGAATACGAGGATGCAATAACTCATTTCAAGAAAGCTGAGACCCTTTTGCCTCCCGATTCGTCTGTTCTTGTAGACATATACAAGGATTGGGCCTTTGCTTTGTGTCGTTTGGGGCGGATTAAAGAGAGTCTTGCCATATTGGATAAGACCGGGAAACTTGATTGCGACCACAATGAGATAATGGTATACCGGGGTAACTTGTTGGCCGGAAGTGGTTTTTCTGAAAAGGCCAAGGTGTGTTTCCTGCATGCTCTTAGAGAGTCAGGCTATTCACCGACCGTATTTATGAAAATAGCCATAACCATTTTTGAAATTGGTGATTATAAGTTGGCATACAGGATGTTAAGGCTCTTGTATACAAAATATCCTGATTGGGATGGTGGACTGTCACAGTATGCTGCATGCTGTTATGACTTGGGCTACGTTGACGAGTTTCTTGTTTATCTAAAAATTGCAGCAGAAAAGGAACCGTCTGAGCTCAAGGTTGTTCTGGGACGGCTTTTCCCTGAAGACATGAAGCCGCAAGACTATTACCAATATATGGTAGAAAAGATAAAGCGTCAGGATATCAGATGATAATCCTGACGCTTTAATTTTGCTATTAGCGGATTTATTGAGCTCCGGTATTTCTTGTCTTGTACATGTTTGGTGTAATGGGGTAAGATATAATCAGTATAAAAATGCACTTTACCGTTTGTCTGCTTATCCCCACAATTAGGGTATTATTTTTTCTTTATTCCCTTATATATCAGCACCAAGATTATTATTGCAGCTAAAGCCAGCAGCACAAGACCAATCTCGTGGCTGTACTTCGTAGCCAGTTTATATACGTCGTCAGCCGTTTTCAAATCGGTAAAGCGATAGATAAGGTAGCCTAACAGTGCCAGGACGATGTTCCATACTCCTGCACCCAGCGTGGTGTAAATCAGGAAATGGTCCACTCTCATTTTTGCAAGGCCGGCCGGTATGCTTATCAACTGGCGCACGGCTGGAACCAGACGGCCGAAGAATGTTGAAGCCGCACCATGGTCGCGGAAAAACTGTTCGGCTTTTTCTACGCTTTCGCGGTTGATGAGGCACATGTGGCCTATGCGGCTGTCAGCGAAACGGTAGACTATTGGACGGCCTAGCCAGCGTGCCAGATAATAGTTGAATAATGCTCCTATGTCGGCGCCAAGCGTTGCAAATACAACTACTAAAAATATGTTCATGCTGTCGTCGCTCATTGCTTTCCATGCTGCTGGAGGAACAACTACTTCTGAAGGGAAAGGAATGAAGGAGCTTTCAATGGCCATGAACAGGGTAACTACCCAGTAATTCAGGTTCTCAAGAACCCATTTGAACAATTCTGCTGAATCCATTAATCAATTTGAAATAGTAAAATGAAAAATCGAGTGCAAAGATACAGCAATTTGCGAGCAACGCAAAACAAATCGGTTTGTTTTTTAAAATTATTGTTATCTGCTAAAATTTTTTATGAAAATTAAAAATCAGCCGGATACGGCTTCCTATGTTTTTGCATTTCATGCCAATTCTTCCATTCGTTAGTGCGGCGTAATTACGCCTGGCATCGGTAAATGTATAGACAGGCTGTTATATTTTACCACTTTTGTAAAAAGTGGTCTTTTACACGGCAAAAGGTAACCTTTTACATGCCGAAAGGTGGCCTTTGGGAATGCAATATGCCACATATTGGAAATCGGGCGTTTTCATGCAAAAAAACGCTTTATGCATGAAACGCCCGATATGCTTGTCCTGACGGTTGCGTCCGGTCGGTCCAAACTCCTGTCAGGTTATTGTTTTTGTAGTTTTTTCAGCCTTCTTTCTGCATCTTTTGCATCGGGATACAGCTCGAGTGCCTTACGGTAGTTTGCTATTGCCGCCTCAGGCATGTGTTCAATCTCACATTCCTTGCCTAATAACGTGTATTCTGCGGCGAGGCGTTTTAGAGTGTCTTTTTGGCGTGCCAGCTCTTCCTTAAGGCTGTTGTTGTCGTTTTTCAGTGTGTTTATGTAGTTAAGTTTGCGGCGGATTAGCCGGCGTGCAGACGGTTTTTCGATGTCATAGCGGTGGTGTATGGCTCTGAAGAGGGCATTGATGCATGTGTCGAAATCGCCCCTGTCGAAGGCAATGGCTGACTCGTGGTATTCCTTGTCTGCTGCCGACTCTTTTAATGCCTTGTCTATCAGTGTGTTGTTGTTGAATCCGGTTGAAAACCTAACCACGTCCTGGCGTACGAATATGTCTTCGCGGCGGAGTGGGCGGGCGAGGGTTATTCCCCCTAGCGAGGAGCATCTTGACAGGGCTACATAAGCCTGGCCTCCGGCGAACACGCCTCCGGTGAAGTCTATGTTGACATGCTTGAAGGTTAGTCCCTGGCTCTTATGTACGGTAATTGCCCATGCCAGGCGTAGCGGAAATTGTATGTAGCTGCCGATTTCCTCTTCTTCGATTTTCTTCTCGTTCTCGTTGAACTTGTAGCTCATGTTGCTCCAACGCTCGCGCCGTACGTCGTATTCGTTGCCGTCTTCGGTCACTACATACACCGTGTTGTCTTCCTCGTCAATACCTTCAACTACTCCAATCGTGCCGTTCACCCAGCGGTGGTCCATGTCGTTCTTGATGAACATTACCTGTGCGCCCGGCTTCAGTTCGAGCTGTTCTGGCGTAGGCAGGCTTGAGGCTGGAAAGTCTCCGGTTATTTTGCCTGTGAAATTTGTTGCCTCGCCGGGCAGGCTTTTCAGCTTGCGTTCATTTATGTAGTCTACCGTGTCGCGGCGTGTCGACAATGTGATGGCCATGCTTTTTTCGCTTTCTTCGGGCATGGTCACCCGCGTGTTCAGTGTGTTCAGGTCTGTGTCGGTTGCGCAGCCTGTACGTAAGTGGTCTAGTATGCTGATGAATGCGGCGTCGGTTTGTCTGTATGTTTTCTGCAACTCGATGCTTACGAGGTGCGTTTCACGCCACACACGGGCGCCGAAGAATAAGGTTGTGGGGTAGTAGGGGTGTAGCATGCGGCGTTCGTCTTCCTTGACTACCGGTTCCAATTGGAACATGTCGCCAACGAGCAGAAGCTGTTTGCCGCCGAATGGCTGCCGCATGTTGCGTGAAAACACGCGCAACACTTTGTCTATGAAGTCGATGATATCTGCCCGCACCATGCTTATCTCGTCAATCACAATCAGCTCTACTTCGCGTAGAATCTTGCGTTTTTCGGATGTGTACTTCATCGTGGCGCGAAGGTTGCGCACAGAGTATCGCTCGTCGTCGGGCAGTAGCGGGTGGAAAGGCAGTTTGAAGAAACTGTGCAAAGTGGTTCCTCCAGCATTTATGGCTGCTATGCCAGTCGGGGCAAGGATGACGTGCTTTTTCTTGGTGTTTGCGCATATATGGCGCAGGAACGTAGACTTGCCCGTGCCGGCTTTTCCCGTAAGGAAGAGCGAGCGGCTGGTGTATTGTATTATTTGCAGGGCTTGTTGCAACTCTCTGTTGTCGGTGTCGAGCATCGGGATTAACTTCTGTCTTGTTTCTTAGAGTTTGCGGTATAATGTTGCATGGTGGTTTTGTCATGCAACATTGTTTTTTGTTGGAAACAGAAGGGCGAAAGGCCTTTTATCTATTTTACGGCCTCTCGCCCTTCTGTATGTCATAGGTCTTCAAACCTTACCACTTCTTCGTGTGGTTTGTCGTTCTTTTTGGGCTCTTTTCTTTCTTTTCGCCCTTCTGTTTGGGGTTCAACGTTTATGGCGTTGCCTGTTACCATCTTCTCGAGGGCGTTCATCGGGTGACCTGTCTTTTCAGCAGCTATCGAATCGGCCAATGCCGTGCTGTCTATTGCAGCTGTGTCCTTCTTTACCGGATAATAGCTGTCGCAAAGATACATGTCGCGCGTAATGTCGTCGTCGACAGGTTTGTTGAAGTGCCCGTGGTATTGCCTGAAGTTTGCATCAGACATCAGCGATTGCAGGAAATATCCGCATATAGGCAATGCAGTGCGGCTTCCTTGTCCAAGCGCTCCCGTGCGGAAGTGTATGCTACGGTATTCGCCGCCAACCCATGCGCCGCATACTATCTTGGGGCTTACGCACATGAACCATGCATCTGAATGGTTGTTTGACGTACCGGTCTTGCCTCCGAAGTCCGTGTCTTGCGCCTTGTCGACGTATCCCCACAAACTTTGAGACGTTCCACCCGGTTCACGCATTCCGCCCATGAGCAGCTGTTGCATGAAGAAAGCGCTCTTGTACGGTATTACTTGTTTCTCCTCTTCCTGGCTGGTGTAGACTTCATGTCCGTCCTTGTCGACTATTCTTGTTACAAGTACAGGCTCGATATGCTTGCCGTCGTTGGCGATTGTACAATATGCGTTGACCATTTCGAGCAGGTTTACGTCTGACGAGCCCAGCGCGAGTGAAGGTTGCTCGTCGAGCGGGCTCTTTATTCCCATGTCGTGGGCGGTCTTGGCAATGTTCTTTATACCCATTTCCTGTCCGAGCCTTACAGCTATCGAGTTTATACTTCTGGCGAATGCTCCTTTCAGCGGAATCGAGTCACCAGAGAATCGTCCGTTTGCGTTGGACGGTGTCCACGTTGTCATTCCGTGTTTCTGCTTGTCGTAAACTTCCATGCGGATGTATTCGTCGCGGCGCTTGTCACACGGTGTCAGTCCCTGGTTCATCGCTTCGGTGTAGACGAAGAGTTTGAACGTGGAGCCAGGCTGTCGCATAGCTGTTACTTTGTCGTACTTCCATGAATCGAAGTCAATGTCGCCGACCCATGCCTTAACGTGCCCGGTCTGCGGTTCCATGGCTACGAACGAACAGTGCATGAACTTGACCATGTATCGTATTGAGTCAAGAGTGCTCATTTCTTTCTCTATGGTCCCCTTCTCATAGTCGAAGAGCTTTACCTTGTGCGGTTTGTTGAGGTAATAGTTTATAGAGTCAGGCTGGTCGGGGAAACGTTGCAGGAGCATCTTGTATGCAGGCTGGCGTTTGGCTATGTCCTCGATGAAACCGGGTATGACTTGGTGGTTCTCGTCGCGCCAAGGATCCTGGCCTGCCCAATGGCGGTCAAAATTACGTTGCACTTGGCGCATCTGTTTCCTCGCCGCTTCCTCGGCATATTTCTGCATGCGGGTATCGATAGTCGTATAAATCTTCAATCCGCTGCTGTACAGGTCGTAACCGTTCTCCTTACACCAGTCTTTCAGGTAGTCGGCTATTGCTTCGCGGAAGTATTTTGCCTGCCCGTCATAATTGCTTTCCACGCTATAATTAAGCTTTATAGGAATGGCGCTTATCGAGTCAAACTGTTCTCTTGTCAAGTCGCCGTGCGACATCATGTTGTGCAATACAACGTTACGTCTTTCCAGGCTGTTCTCCGGATGGCTTATTGGATTATAGTATGTTGTAGCTTTTAGCATGCCCACGAGCACGGCTGCTTGTTCGGCAGTCATTTCGGCAGGGGTGGTGTTAAAATAAGTCTTGCATGCTGTCTTTATACCGTAGGCGTTAGAACCGAAGTCTACGGTGTTCGCGTACATTGTAAGAATATCCTGCTTGTCGTACAACATTTCAAGCTTGGTGGCTATTATCCATTCCTTGCTTTTCATGATGAGCATTCGTACGCCAGGTATATAGCCGAGAAGTCCGGTTGAGTATTGTGTCCTTACGCGGAACATATTCTTGGCCAGCTGCTGGGTTATTGTGGAAGCACCTCGGGCTTCATGGCTGACCGCAACCTCTTTCAATACTGCGAAGAGGCCAATGGGGTCTACACCACGATGTTTATAGAAACGCTCGTCTTCGGTATCGATTAGGGCTTTCCAGAATACAGGATTAACATCTTCGTATTTTACAGGTGTACGGTTTTCGCTGAAGTATTTGCCAATGAGTACACCGTCAGCACTGTAAATTTCCGATGCTTCACTGGTTGTCGGTTTTTTTATTTGTGAGAAACCAGGAGATTTACCAAACAACCACAAAAAGTTAATGTCGACCATGCCTAAGTAAACTATGAACGCCACAATGAGCGAGGCTATTACAACAATGGTCTTCTTATACCATTTGCTACCGATGTAAAGACCTTTGTACCATTGCCAAAAGCTTTTCATCTTGCGGGTGCAGAGTGTAAGAAATCTGCCTATCCGTGAGTCCTTGAATTTCTGAAACATAATATCTTTCGTTTTTCTTGTGCAAATGTAACGAAAAAGATGTGTCTTAATCGAAATTGCTTATGTAATTTATGATTTCTTCAACATTGTCCGGAGAAAACCAGCGTATATCTTTATCTCGCTTGAACCAGGTAAGCTGTTTCCTGCAATATTTATGTGTATTGCATTTAATCTTGAATATAGCTTCGTCTAGTGAGTATTTACCGTCAAGATAATCGAAAAGTTCCTTATATCCAACTGTATTCAATGAGTTGGTGTTTCGGTATGGATATACTTTTCTTACTTCTTCGAGCATGCCGTCATCCATCATTCTGTCAACGCGGACATCTATACGTCTGTATAATTCCTCACGTTCGCGTGCCAGGCCGATTTTCACTAATTTGAACGGCCGCTTTTTTTTTGCATTGGTTCTGAATGAAGAGTACATCTTCCCTGTAGACAGGCATATCTCGATAGCATGAATCACGCGTTTGTGGTTTTTCCTGTCTACTATATCGTAATAATCCGGATCAAGCGACTTAAGTATTTGGCAGGCTGCCTCCAAGCCGTTTTGTTCATAATAGTCTTGTACCTCGCGGCGCACGTCCTCTTTTACTGATGGTATATCGTCAATACCATTACATACGGCATCAACATACATCATGCTTCCGCCTGACATTATCACTTTCTCGTTTTCTTTGAAAAGATTGCCAAGCAGTTTAATTACATCGTTTTCAAACATTGATGCATTATAGTAGTCGCCAATATTTAAGTTGCCAACGAAATAGTGCTTAATCCTGCGTCTTTCCTCTTCTGTCGGTGCCGCCGTACCAATAGGTATCTCATTAAACATCTGGCGTGAGTCAGCATTAATTATTACAGTGTTGAGCCTTTCGGCCACATCCATGCACAATGCTGTTTTACCTACCCCTGTAGGGCCCACGATGACTACTAGTGTATTCATAAGTTTACCTTATGATACCACGTTTTGAAGTTTCAACGAAGTTGATGATATAATTTATGTCTTCACATTCAGGCAGATGCTTACGTATTTCCTCAATACCCTCTTTCAGCACGCCTTTAGAGTATAGCAATCTGTAAGCTTCATGTATGTTGTTGATAAGCTCATTATTAAAGCCGCGGCGACGAAGCCCGACAATATTGATTCCACAGTATTTAGTGGGCTCTTTGCCTGCTATTATGTATGGAGGAATATCCTGACTGAACCTGCATCCGCCTTGTATCATTACGTGACCGCCGATATGGCAGAACTGGTGGCAAAGAACTGTTGCGCTTAATATGGCATGGTCGTCTACTGTTACTTCTCCGCCAAGTTTGGTTGAATTGCCAATAATACAATTGCTGCCTACTACGCAGTCGTGAGCAATGTGCATGTTTTCCATCAAGAGGTTGTTTGAGCCGACCTTGGTCATGCCTTTTGATGCTGTACCTCTTGATATAGTGGCATTTTCTCGTATGCTGTTGTTGTCACCAATTTCGCATGTTGTATCTTCACCTCTGAATTTAAGGTCTTGTGGCTTTGTACTGATACTTGTTCCGGGAAATATCTCATTACCGCTTCCTATTCGAGCACCGTAATTTATTATGACGTTACTTTGCAGTACATTGTTGTCTCCCATTACTGTATTTTGGTCAATAAAGCAAAACGGGCCGATTACATTGTTGTCTCCCAATTTTGCATCGGGATGTACATAAGCAAGTGGACTTATTTGGTTCATATCTGTGTGTTTGTGGTTTAAAATATAGAGTGATGGATCTGCATCTGAACAGAAAGGGGTAGCTGATATTACAGCTTTCCCCTTCTTCTAAAAAACACTTTTATTATCTTTATTTGTTTTTCACAATTTGTGCGGTAAACGTAGCTTCCGACACAACCTTGTCACCTACAAATACATAACCTTTCATTGATGAGACTCCGTGACGGACTGGTGCCAAAAGGTCTACCTTAAATAATAAGGTGTCACCAGGTACAACTTTCTGACGGAATTTAACATCGTCAATCTTCATGAAGTATGTCGACCAGCGTTCAGGTTCTTCTACGGTGTTTAGTACAAGCAAACCGCCACACTGTGCCATAGCTTCAATTTGGAGAACGCCAGGCATTACAGGCTCTTGAGGGAAGTGTCCCTGGAAGAACGGCTCATTGCTCGTTACATTTTTCACGCCTACAATGCTAGTCGGCCCGAGTGCTATCACCTTGTCAACCAATTGCATTGGATAACGGTGCGGCAGAAGTTCGCGTATGCGGTTAACGTCCATAATGGGCGCTTCATTACAGTTGTATATCGGAGCCTGTATCTCGTGTTTGCGGATTTCACGGCGCATCAGGCGGGCAAACTTGTTGTTTATCGTATGACCTGGTTTTGTTGCTATGATACGGCCTTTTATGGGTTTGCCGATTAGTGCCATGTCACCAACTATGTCAAGCAGCTTGTGGCGTGTACATTCGTTTTCCCATACGAGTGGCTTATGCTGTATGTAACCGAGTTTTGTTGCATCAAGGTGCGGCACTTTCAGAAAGTCGGCTAACGCATTCAGACGTTCTTGTGTGGTCTGTCTTTCATATATTACTATGGCATTGTCCATATCGCCACCTTTTATCAGGTTGGCACGGAGCAGCGGTTCAATGTCTCTAACAAATACGAATGTTCGCGCAGGAGCTATCTCTGTAGCGAAGTTCTCCATGTGGTCAAGCGTGGCGAACTGGCTGTTGATGAATTTTGAGTCGAACGAACACATTGCCGTGAGACTGAACTCGTCGTCAGGCAGTATTATTATGCTTGAACCGCTCTCTTCGTCTTTTACCTCAAGCTTGTGGCGAATTATGTAATAGTCTTTCGGAGCGTTTTGCTCCTCAATTCCTATTTCATTTATCTTGCTGATATACTGTGCGGCCGAGCCGTCTAGTATTGGAAATTCCGGACCATTTACCTGAATCAGGCAGTTGTCTATGCCGAGTGCGTAAAGTGCTGCAAGAGCGTGCTCTACGGTTGAGACTTTTACATCTCCTTTACCTAATACGGTTCCGCGCTGGGTGTCTACAACATTCTCGGCCACAGCGTCGATTATAGGTTCTCCTTCAAGGTCTATTCGTTGTATTTTGTAACCTGTATTCTCTTTTGCCGGATTGAACGTGATTGTTAGGTTCAGTCCTGTATGAAGGCCTTTTCCGCATAAGGCAAAGCTGCCTTTCAATGTATTCTGTTTAGACATTTCCATTATTATAGGTCTTTTTTTAATTCTTCAACTTGTTTCTGTAAATCATTGAGTTGTTTGTAAATCTCAGGTAGTTTGCGTGTCAGCGCAATCGATTTGAAATAAGCCTTAGGTTCGGTCGGGGGGGTACCAATCAATGTGGTGTTGCCTTTTATGTTTCCTGGTACTCCTGACTGTGCACCAAGGAACGTCTTGTCGCCGATGCTTATGTGTCCTGCTATTCCAACCTGGCCGCCGAACATGCACCATTTACCAATTTTCGAGCTTCCCGCCACACCGACTTGGGCTGACATGACGGTGTTTTCACCTACTTCTACGTTGTGGGCAATCTGTACGAGGTTGTCAAGCTTTACTCCCTTGCGTATTATGGTGGTTCCCATTGTCGAGCGGTCTACACAGGTATTTGCGCCAATCTCGACATTGTCTTCAATCGTCACGATTCCAATCTGCGGTATCTTGTCGTAACCTTCGGTGTTTGGTGCGAAGCCGAACCCGTCAGCTCCAATCACCGAACCGGCATGGATGGTAACGTTGTTGCCAAGTTTGCATCCGTGGTATATTGTTACGTTGGGATATATCAGGCATCCCGTTCCAATGCTGGCACCTTCTTCGATTACGGCATGGGGATGTATTTGAGTGTTGTCGCCAATAACGACTCCGTCTCCAATATAAGCGAAAGCCCCGATGTAGCAGTCTTTTCCTATTTTTGCACTTTCAGACATGAAAGCCATCGGGCTGATGCCAGTCTTTTTTGGCAGTGATGCTTGATATAGTTGCAGCAACTTGGCAACACATTCATAAGCATTTTTTACTCTTATCAACGTAGCCTTGACAGGTTGCGTCAATTCAACATTCTCGTTTACAAGCACTATGCTTGATTCAGTGTCATAGATATAGTGGGTATATTTAGGGTTCGACAGGAACGATATTGCTCCTGGCACACCTTCTTCTATCTTTGCGAAGGTGTGAACGGTTGCGTTTTCATCGCCTTCAATTTTTCCTCCGATGAAACTTGCTATTTGTTTTGCCGAAAATTCCATTGCAATGTAATTACATTTAATAAATGCAAAGGTAAATAATTTTATTCAAATACGTTGATAACAAAGGTAATATTTGCGAATTTTTTTGGAAAGTAAAGCAATGTTCATAACTTCCGACGCTTCTGAAATGTCTTTAACGGTATTGTCCTTGAATATAATGGATATCTGGTCGTCGTTTACGTCGTACATGTCTTTTTGGATTGTATCTACACTCATCAGGTAGCCTGCGTCCTCGTAGCTGACACCGAACCGGGCGGCAAGTTTGGTCCTTACCTCGTTTATGTGCCCTTCTTCAGTCGGCGTGCCCGTTATTTCCACTTTGAACAGGTTCCTGTTAAGTATGTCGGACGACAGGATGGACAATACTTTGTCCTTGCTTCCGGTCCAGACCTTCAGCGAACTCCAGATGTCATTGTCGTCAAGCATGGCGTAATTCCGCTGCGCCTCCTCGCTGTTCCTGTATGTTTCAGCGTCTATGTCGTTGTAAAGGAAATAGCCGAGGCACGGCGTTGCGAACACGTTCTCGCCTTCGAGTGCGAGTTTCTTTGCGCGTAGGAGGGCGTTGACAAGCACTTTCTCGCTCGACACGGTGGTCTTGTGAAGGTAAACCTGCCAGTACATCAGTCGGCGCGACATAAGGTAATTTTCTATCGAATATAGGCCTTTCGAGTTCACCACGAGGTTGTCGTCGACGACGTCGAGCATCTTTATTATGCGTGCGCTGCCTATGTTGCCCTCGGTCACTCCTGTGAAGAAGCTGTCCCTTCTCAAATAGTCGAGCCTGTCCATGTCCAACTGGCTGCTAATCAGCTGGTGCAGGAATTTTTTTGGATATTCGTTTTTGAATATCTTGAGTGCAAGATTGAGCTCGCCTTTCATTTCGCGGTTGATCTGTTCCATCATCAGCAGTGAAATGTCTTCGTGGCTTATGCCTTTGATTAGCGTATGCTCTAGCACGTGGGAGAATGGCCCGTGCCCTATGTCGTGCATCAGTATGGCGGCCTCAACGGCTTCGGCTTCGCTATCGAATATGAAGATGCCCTTCTGTGTCAGCGAGGTGATGGCTTCGCTCATCAGGTGGAATGCGCCTAACGAGTGTTGGAATCTCGTGTGTTGAGCCGATGGATAAACCATCGAAGTAAGTCCGAGTTGCTTTATTCTTGTAAGCCTTTGCATCAAGGGATGCTCTACAATGTTTAGTAGCAGGCCGTGGGGTATTTTGATGAAGCCGAATATCGGATCGTTGATAATTTTGCTGTCGTTCATCTTAAACCGTGTGATTAGTTTGCGTTTGTTCCAGTTCCAGCAGGAACTTCTTGGCTTCCAGGCCTCCTCCGTATCCTGTCAGCGTGTTGTTGCTGCCGATAACGCGGTGGCATGGTATTATTATTGATATTGCGTTGGCGCCGTTGGCGTTGGCTACGGCGCGTACTGCCGCAGGCTTGCCCAACCGTGTTGCCAGCTCCCCGTAAGTGATTGTCTGTCCATAAGGTATTTCCATCAGGCTGTTCCATACGCTTTTCTGGAATTCCGTGCCAGCTGTAAGCAGTGGGATGTCGAACGCTTGCCTTTCATGCCTGAAGTATTCGTCGAGTTGGCGGCGTGTCTCCTCTATTATTTCCGAGGTCATTTCCGTGTAACCGGCGTTCAGTAAAGTCTGCAACCGGTGGTCTACTCTTCCCGGATGTTTCTGCCTTACCCAATTACATAAGCAAAGTTTGTCCCCTAACGACCCCAGTATCATGTCTCCGCATGGGGACTGGTAATGCTGTATGAATATCTTGTCAACCATGATTATTGTAATTGCAGCTGAACATTCCAGCGGGTTTTGCGGATTTTTTCACTACGCTGTACACGGGCTTGCTTATTTGTTGGCCCTGCCAGGCCTTACGTCAGGCAGGAATACGGCTATTATGCCTAACAGCGGGAGCCATGTGCTGACCTTGAAAATGAATTCAATGCTTGTAATGTCGGCCAGCCATCCGAAAAACGCCGAACCTATGCCGCCGAGCCCGAACATCAGCCCGAAGAACACTCCTGCTATCATTCCTACCTTGTCGGGCTTAAGGTCGGTGGCATAAACCACTATCGCCGAGAAGGCGGATGCTATGATGAGTCCTGTCAGGACGGACATGGCTACTGTGCCGAAAAGGTTGAGGTAGGGCATGGCAAGCGTGAAAGGTGCGGCACCAAGTATGGAGAAAAGTATGACGTACTTGCGTCCGTACTTGTCTCCGAGGAATCCTCCGAGAAGCGTGCCTATGGCGAAGGCGGCGAGATAGGCGAAGAGGCAGAACTGCGACTCTTGTACGGATATGCCGAACTTGTCGATGAGGTAGAAGGTGAAATAGCTCGTCATGCAGGCGTTGAAGAAGTATTTTGAGAATATCATCAGCACGAGTATTGCAAGTGCCATGCGCACCGTCTTTTCCGGCAGTTGGCAGACGCCTGCTGCCATCTTGTCGTGCTTGGTCTTTATTTGCTTCAAC
Source organism: Prevotella sp. CAG:1058 (assembly GCA_000433175.1). Taxonomy (GTDB): domain Bacteria; phylum Bacteroidota; class Bacteroidia; order Bacteroidales; family Bacteroidaceae; genus Prevotella. Next base: position 12,695 of record HF986643.1, on the reverse strand, counting down.
ATCATGCTGTACCAATAGCCCACATGTGTCAGCAGTGCTGATGCAAGCAGTGCGGCAAGCGCAAAGAACGCCACGGCATGTTGGCCGTAAGGTATGACTATGAGTGCCGCCAGCAGCGGACCTATGGCGCTGCCGCCGTTGCCGCCCACCTGGAATATTGACTGTGCAAGACTTTTCCTTCCTCCTGATGCCATCTGTGCCACGCGCGATGCCTCGGGATGAAACACCGACGAGCCGCAGCCAATCAATGAAACTGAGATCAATATCGTTACGAAGCCTGGCGCGAATGCCAGTGACAGCAGTCCGACGAGCGTAAAGCACATGCCGAGCGCAAGCGAGTAGGGTTGCGGGTGGCGGTCGGCGTAGTTGCCGACGAATGGCTGGAATACCGACGAAGTCAGCTGGAACACCAGTGTTATTATGCCTATTTGGGCGAATGTGAATCCGAACTTATCTTTCAGAAGCGGGTATAGGGCTGGTATTACCGACTGGATCATGTCGTTAAGCAAATGGCATGTGCCTATCGTGAACAGTATCGCATAGGCAGTGCCTTCGGATACGTGCGGGTTCCCTTTTATTTTATTTAATATGTTGCCTGTCATGTTTTTCCGCTGTTTGTATGCTTAGGCCTTGTTATATTTCATGCAAAATTAATATCTTTCTGACGAATGGCAAACAGGTATGCATGTTAATTTGTTTTTTTATTTTTCTCAACGTGGAGTATCGTGTTGGGTAAGATTGGCAATATTTGCTTAAGCATAAATATCTTCACCGATATTTCTGGAGGCTGTGTAAATGTTTTTTTATAGTATGTTAAGGCTCTTGGCCACGTGGCAGGCCTCAATTGCGCTTTTAACGTTAAGTTTGCTGTGTATTTCCTGCCTGTGCCGGTTTACGGTATGTATGCTTATCGATAAGGTTCCGGCAATCTGTTTGCTCGTCAATCCGTTGTCAATGAGCCTGAGTACCTGTGTTTCCCTGTCAGACAAAATCCGTCCAGCCTTTTGATTGTCCAGCATTTGCACCTGCCCTGTGGCAGAGTTCACAATCTGTCCGTTCTGCCCGGTTCCTGGTAGTGCCGGCGTGTAAAGGCAGAGTGTCAGCCAGAGGTTGTTACTTGATGGATATGATACATAAAAAATACGGTGTAGCGTGTTACGGTAGTTCCCGAAGGTGTCTTTCATCCTCAGTCCGCACATGTAATAATATTCCTGCCGTTTGTTCTTGGGTTGGTGTTTCATGAAGTGCAGGAATTGCAGCTCGTGCAGGTATTTTTTGTTTAGGTCGTCAGGGTGTATGCGGCTCAGTATAGCCTTTTCCCAGATCGATGGTGTTTCGTCTTTCTCGTCGTAGCGTTTTATGCCCAGTTCGTCGGCAAAGGCACCGTAGTACATGTAGCTTATGTTTGTGTACATGTCGCTCAGCACGGCCAGCGCATTTTCGGTCAGCGCATAGCCTTTGGCTATTTCCTTGTATCTAGTCAGGGTATGGGCTTGTCTTTCTCCTGCAGCAAAGTCTTGTTGTAAGAGTTCGTTGTTAAGCCGTTTCCTGATGTCCTTGTCCTTAAAATGGTTATTAATAGCCATTGCCGTTATTGTTACAATCACTTACCTTTGCAAAGGTAATGATTTTCTGGTGATAAAATAATTGATTAAATAAATTTAGGTAGTATGAAAAAAATTTTTTTTGCTTTGTCTATGTTAGCAGTACAGACCGCAGGTGCACAGACACTTGAGAAGATGTTGTGGTTCAATGAGCCGGAGCAGTGGAAGATAGAGGACAAGTCTTTGTCGATGTATGTAACGCCGCATTGTGACTACTGGCGTATCTCACATTACGGTTTCACCGTTGACGATGCCCCGTTTTATTATACGACATACGGTGGCGAGTTTGAGGTAAAGGTCAAGGTGTCAGGCGATTACAAGACGCGTTTCGACCAGGCCGGATTGATGCTCCGCATAGATCATGAGAATTATATCAAGGCTGGTATCGAGTTTGTCGACGGCAAATATAACCTTAGTACGGTCGTTACCCATCATACTTCAGACTGGAGTGTCATCACCCTTGACAAGGCTGTGCCGTATGTCTGGATAAAGGCTGTGAGAAGGCTTGATGCGGTTGAGATATTCTATTCGTTTGATGACAAGACGTATGTGATGATGCGTAACGCATGGCTGAAGGATAATACTCCGGTACAAGTTGGCTTGATGGCCGCAAGTCCTGACGGCGAAGGCTTCAACGCCAAGTTTGAGGAGTTCAAGGTGAAGCATCTTCCCGACAAGCGCCGTATGGAGTGGCAAAAGAAGGATGCCGAGGGCAAATAGGATGGAGCCCGTATATGGCGTATGTTACTTTATGTCGGTAGAATGCTGTATTGAACGGCATTTTGTCAAAATGCAACATGTTGCCGGATGATGGCTTCTGTATAATCTTAGGGGCATCTACGGTTGTTTTATGATATTATTTGGCACATTTTGCAATTAGTTTATCGTAAATGTTGCGGCGTTAATGACTTTTCCGGGTATGTTTTTGCTTCTAAAAGCATGCCTCTTGCGTTATGAAAGGATGTTGATTAGCAGGTAAAAGGCAACCTTTGGCTTGGCCGGAGGTTGCCTTTTGGCTTTTCATGTTTTGTCTTATTCTGCACATTCTTCTGCATTTTATGATATGTTATTGATTGTCAGGTAGTTGAATATGCACATGCGTATGACCGTTTTTACCGTGAAATTATATGGTTTTGATGGTTTATTGTGTTACGTGCGTAATTCTCTGAATCATTTTGTAAGTGGTTCTGGCAGTTAAGTTGTCAAAAAGTAAAATCGTCCGTAAAACCAATCAGCTTTACGGACGATAATATATAAATAAGTAGAAGTCTTCTTTTTATGCTTGTATTTGTTCAAGCTCGACGGCCATTTCCTTTTGCAATTCCTTTGCCTTCTCGGCGGCTGCCTGTGCAAAGTCTGTGCCGTTGGAGGCGTAGATGATGCCACGGCTGCTGTTTACTATGAGTCCGCAGTCCTTCGTCATGCCGTATTTGCATACTTCCTGGAGGCTTCCGCCCTGTGCGCCAACACCAGGTACGAGCAGGAAGTGTGTCGGTGCTACCATGCGTATGTCCTTGAACATCTTGCCCTGTGTGGCTCCTACGACGTACATCATGTTATCCTCGTTGCCCCATGCCTGCGACTTGCGGATTACTTTCTCGAACAAGTGCTCGCCGTCCTTGTCTGTCGTGAGCTGGAAGTCTTGTGAGCCTGCGTTGCTCGTCAGTGCCAGTACTATTACCCATTTGCCTTCGTATTTGAGGAATGGGGTGACGCTGTCTTCACCCATGTACGGTGCTACGGTCAGCGCGTCCACGCTGTATTCCTCGAAAAACGTGCGTGCGTACATGGCCGACGTGTTGCCTATGTCGCCACGTTTGGCATCGGCGATGATGAAGTGGTTGGGATAATTCTCTTTCAGGTATTTGACCGTGCGCTCGAACGAGGCCATACCCTTTGTGCCCATGCACTCGTAGAAGGCAAGGTTGGGCTTGTATGCTACGCAGTAATCGGCGGTGGCGTCGATGATGGCCTTGTTGAAATCGAAAATCGGGTCGTCGTTTCCGAGCAGGTGCTCGGGGATTTTCTTGATATCAGTGTCAAGTCCTACGCATAGGAAGGTCTTCTTTGCGAAAATCTGTTCGATAAGTTGTTTTCTTGTCATGATTTCATTATTGTATATAAGGATAAGGCCTTTTATTGTGGCTTGTCGTGGTTGCAGGCCGTAATAGGCATGTATCCTGTGGTTATAGTTCAGCTTCTTTCATCCTTTCGGCGTTCTCGGCAACGGTCAGCGCGTCAATCATGTCCTTGATGTTTCCGCCGAGGAAGCCTTGCAGGTCGTGCGTTGTGTAGCCTATGCGGTGGTCTGTCACGCGTCCCTGTTGGAAGTTGTATGTGCGTATCTTTGCGCTTCGGTCGCCCGTAGACACGAGCGTCTTGCGGCGGTTGGCAATGTCGTCGATGTATTTCTGGTGCTCGCGGTCGTAGATGAAGGTGCGCAGGCGCGACAATGCACGCTCCTTGTTCTTGGGCTGGTCGCGCGTTTCGGTACACTCTATGAGTATTTCCTCCACTTCGCCAGTGTTGGGATTCTTCCACGGATAGCGCAGACGCACGCCGGACTCAACCTTGTTGACGTTCTGTCCGCCGGCTCCCGAACTTCTGAACGTATCCCATTTTATGTCGCCTTCGTTGATGTTCACCTCGAATTTGTCAGCTTCAGGCAGTACGGCTACGGTCGCCGCGCTGGTGTGCATGCGGCCCTGCGTCTCTGTGGCAGGCACGCGCTGCACGCGGTGTACGCCCGATTCGTATTTCAGCGTGCCGTACACGTTGTCGCCGCTGACGGCGAAGTCAATCTCCTTGTAGCCGCCTACGGCACCCTCGCTTACGCTTGTTACTGAGAGCGTCCAGCCCATGGAGTCGCAGAATTTCTTGTACATCTGGAACAGGTCTCCGGCGAATAAGGCTGCTTCGTCGCCTCCGGTACCGGCACGTATTTCCATTTGCACGTTCTTGGCGTCCTCCGGGTCTTTCGGCACCAACGCTATTTTGATTTCTTCCTCGATTCTGGGCTGCAACTCCTCGTTTATCTGAAGCTCCTCGCGAGCCATTTCCTTAAGGTCAGGGTCGCTCTCGTTGGCGAGAATGTCCTTGGCCTCCTTGATTGAGTTAAGGCAGTCTATGTATTTCTTGCGGGCCTTCATTATGTCGTCCAAGTCTTTGTATTCGCGCGTCAGTCGCACGTATCTCTCCTGGTCGGCAATTACCGAAGGGTCGGTTATCAGTGTCGATATTTCCTCGTACCGGCTTTCAAGGCCTTCGAGTTTTTCAAGTATGCTGTTGTTGTCAGGCATTGCTTAATATTTAAATTCACCAAATTCAGACTTTATGGTCAGGCTCTTTGGTCCTTCCTCTATGTGTCCTATTACTTGCGCGTCGATGTTGAAGCTCTTGCTTATGGCAATCACCTTGTCGGCTGTTTCAGGCTTTACGTATATTTCCATACGGTGTCCCATGTTGAAGACCTTGTACATTTCCTGCCAGTCTGTTCCGCTCTGTTCCTTTATAATCTTGAACAACGGCGGAACGGGGAACATGTTGTCCTTGACTACCTTGCAATCGTCGCCTACGAAGTGGAGCACCTTTGTCTGTGCGCCTCCAGTGCAATGAACCATTCCGTGTATTTCCGGCCTTAGTTCGTCAAGCACTTTCTTGATTACCGGAGCGTACGTGCGGGTGGGGGAGAGTACGAGTTGTCCGGCGTTGACGGGTGCGTCAGGAACAGTGTCGGTCAGCTTGTAACTGCCGCTGTACACGAGTTCTTCGGGTACGGCATGGTCGTAACTTTCGGGATATTTCTCTGCAATGTATTTCGAGAAAACGTCGTGGCGTGCGCTGGTAAGTCCGTTGCTGCCCATGCCTCCATTGTAGCGGTCTTCGTAAGTGGCTTGTCCGAAAGAGGCAAGGCCTACAATCACATCGCCGGGACGTATGTTGGCATTGTTGATTACGTCTCTTCTCTTCATGCGGCAGGTCACTGTCGAATCGACGATGATTGTCCTTACAAGGTCGCCTACGTCAGCCGTTTCGCCTCCAGTGGCGTAGATGCCGATGCCCATTTCGCGCATGCTGGCAAGCAGCTCGTCGGTACCGTTTATTATTGCAGAAATAACTTCACCGGGCACGAGCATCTTGTTGCGTCCGATAGTGCTTGAAACAAGGATGTTGTCGACTGCTCCCACGCAAAGCAAGTCGTCCGTATTCATTATCAGGGCGTCATGTGCTATGCCTTTCCAGACGCTAAGGTCGCCTGTCTCTTTCCAGTATGCGTATGCCAACGACGACTTGGTGCCGGCTCCGTCAGCGTGCATTATGTTGCAATACTCGGGGTCTCCGCCGAGAATGTCAGGTATTATCTTGCAAAAAGCTTGTGGAAATATTCCTTTGTCGATGTTCTTTATTGCATTGTGAACATCCTCTTTGGCGGCCGAAACGCCGCGCATCATGTAACGGTTGCTTTTGTCCATGCTTTTTATTGGGTTATGATATTGTTTCTAGTTGTAAGGCTGTGGCGTTTCCGAACAATGTAATTGTGAATCAGAGGTTTGTCGTGTGGCTTCAGGAAGTTGTGCCCGGAAGCCTTTGCGGCCTGTTTCATTTATTGTTCCAGAATTCCCAGCTTGCGAAAGCCTGTAATAGAAGCATTTCCAGTCCGTTCTTAACAGTGGCTCCACGCTCGGCTCCTTTTTTCATGAACAGTGTCTGGTCGGGGTTGTATAGCAGGTCGTAAAGTAAGTTCCTGCTGTCCATGGCTTCGTATGGCAGCTTGGGGCATTCGTCAATGTGGGGGTACATTCCGCAGGGAGTACAGTTCACAATGACATTATATTCTTGTATTATTTCAGGTGTTATCTTGTCGTATTGTATGGTTCCGGGACGTTCGAACCTGCTGACAAAGACGGTTTCGAGCCCAAGTGACTTGAGTCCGTAGTTGACGGCCTTTGACGCTCCGCCTGTTCCTAATATCAATGCTTTCTTATGGAAGCGTTCAAGCAGGGGTTCAATACTTTTTGTAAAACCGATAACATCGCTGTTGTATCCTTTAAGTATAGTGTCGTTCCCCTTATGTTCGACACGGATTACGTTGACAGCGCCTATCTCGCGGGCTTCCGGGCTAACCGTGTCGAGAAAGCTGATAACCTTTTCCTTGTATGGTATTGTTACGTTAAGTCCTTTAAGTTCGGGGTTTGAAGCCAGCACTTCCGGCAGGTCGTCGATTGTCGGAATTTCGAAATTGATGTATTCTGCGTCAATATTCTCGTTCTCGAATTTCTCGTTGAAATAACTTATCGAGAACGAATGGCCGAGCGGATAGCCTATTAGTCCGTATTTGTCCATGATGTATTATTTATTTTATCGCGAAATAACATGTGCAGATGCCAAAGGTGAGGCGTTTGAACCTGGCTTCGGAAAAGCCGGCTTTTTTGAATATTCCCGTCATCTCTTCGCCTTGCGGGAAGGATTCGATGGTGGATATCAGGTATTTGTAGGCTTCGTTGTCTTTGGAAATAAGTTTTCCGTAGAGCGGAAGTAGAGGTGAGTATATCCAAAACAACTGTTTCATCGGAAAATGGATTGGACAGCTGAGTTCGAGGATGCTTAGTTTGCCGCCCGGCTTGAGCACCCTGCACATCTCTTTCAGGCATGCATCAAGGTTTTGGAAGTTCCTTATGCCGAAGGCGGTGGTTATGGCATCGAATGTGTTGTCAGCGTATGACATGTGTTCGCAGTCTTCTTTCTTGAAAGATATTATGCCATCTAGTCCCGCCGCTTTCACCTTTTCAGCCCCAATGCGCATCATTCCTTCGGAAATGTCGATGCCTACCACTTGCCGGGGACGCAACTTTTTTGCTGCCATTATGGCAAAGTCGCCGGTGCCTGTGGCTATGTCGAGCATTGCCTTCGGCTTGTAAGGCGCCAGCTGCTTGATTGCGGTCTTGCGCCACATATAGTCTATGCCGAAGGAGAGACGGTGGTTGAGCAGGTCGTACGAGTGGGCTATGTTGTCGAACATGGTCTCCACTTGCTTGCTCTTTTCCTGTCCGTTACCGTATGGAGTTATGCGTTCCTGCTTGTATGTCATTGTGCCTTGGATACGAGTGGACTGTTTATGGGCAGGCAGGGGAATTGCCTTTGCCGTTAATGCTGTGGCGGATTATATAATAAGGTATATCTCCCTGCCTGTCCTGCTATTGTCTGTCGTCAGCTTAAATGGTTTTCAGATATTCCCTGACGTTGTTCTCTATGCGTGCGGCTATGTCGCCTTCTTCGGCTGCCTTGTCGAACTTGTCGCCTGTGATGTGCTCGAAGAGCTCGATATAACGGTCGCTGACGCTTTCGGCGTATTCGTCTGTTATCTCGGGCATTACTTGTCCGGGCTGGTTCATGAAGTCATGCTCTATGAGCCACTGGCGTACGAATTCCTTTGAAAGCTGGCGCTGGGGCTCGCCCTTCTCGAACTTCTCCTCGTATCCGTCGGCGTAGAAGTAGCGGCTGCTGTCGGGCGTGTGTACTTCGTCAATGAGGTATACCTTGCCGTCGCGCTTGCCGAACTCGTATTTCGTGTCGACGAGGATGAGGCCGTGCTTTGCGGCTATTTCCTGGCCGCGGGCGAATATCTTGCGCGTATAGTCTTCCATTACCTCGTAGTCTTCCTTGCTGACGATGCCCTGGGCGATGATTTCCTCTTTCGAGATGTTCATGTCGTGGCCTTCGTCTGCCTTGGTCGTAGGAGTTATGATGGGCTCGGGGAAGCGCTGGTTCTCACGCATGCCGTCGGGCAGTTTGACTCCGCACAGCTCGCGGCAACCGTTCTGGTACTCGCGCCATGCCGAACCTGTGAGGATTGAACGTATTATCATTTCGACGCGGAAGCCTTCGCACTTCAGGCCTACGGTAACCATCGGGTCGGGCGTGGCAAGTTTCCAGTTGGGGCAGATGTCTGTCGTCTGGTCGAGGAATTTTGCCGCAATCTGGTTAAGAACCTGTCCCTTGAAGGGTATGCCTTTAGGCAGTACGACGTCGAAAGCCGAAATCCTGTCTGTCGCAATCATGACGATAATGTCGTCGTTGATGTTGTAAACGTCGCGTACCTTTCCGTGGTAAACGCTCTTCTGTCCATCAAAATGGAAGTCTGTTCTTGTTAATGCTTTCATTGTTATTTATTGTTAAGTTACAGGTTTACAAGCGTTGCAGCTGCCGAGGGCGTCATACCCTGTCTGCGGTGGTTGCGTGCTTGTTTGCCTGTAAGTTGTTATTCCTGTCCGGTGTCCGTCGGGGCGGGTTTGTCGGTTTGCCGTTCTTTCGCCTGATGGTAAGCATTGTCGGCCTTTTTAAAGGCATTTACTATGCGTGTCACCAGCTTGTGCCTTACTATGTCGTTTTCGTTCATGCTTACGACGGATATGCCTTCTATGTCTTTCAGTATGCTGACAGCCTCGCGCAGTCCGCTCATTGTTCCGCGTGGCAGGTCGACCTGTGTCAGGTCGCCGGTTATTATCATCTTGGTGTTCCATCCCATGCGTGTCAGGAACATTCTTATCTGGGCGGTGGTCGTGTTCTGTGCCTCGTCCAATATTACAACGGCGTCGCTCAGTGTCCTTCCTCGCATGAAGGCCAGCGGGGCTATCTGTATGACGTGCTTTTCCATCATGTCTTGCAGCTTTACTGCCGGAAGCATGTCTTCGAGCGCATCGTAGAGCGGTTGCAGGTAAGGGTCTATCTTATCTTTCATGTCGCCCGGCAGGAATCCGAGCTTCTCTCCGGCCTCTACCGCTGGGCGGCTCAGTATAATCTTCTTTGCCTTTTTCTCCTTAAGCGCCTTGACGGCAAGGGCTATGCTGAGGTATGTCTTGCCTGTACCGGCCGGGCCTATTGCGAACACCATGTCGGTCTTCTCGTATGCGTCGATGAGCTTTTGCTGGTTTTCGCTGCGGCTTTTTATGGGCTTTCCTGATATATTGTACACCACTACGCCTTTCGTGGTGTCCTCTTTTGCCTTCCCGCCCTTTATTATGTCTATTATGTCCTCCTCGTTGATAGAGTTGTATTTCAGAACGTGCTTGCGCAGTTTTTCGATGTTCTCTTCAAAACTTGCCATCAGCTCCTCGTCGCCGAGCACCCTTATGACATTGTCGCGGGCAACGATTCTTAGTTTCGGATATAAAGCCTTGATTATTTGGAGGTAAGTGTTACCAGCCCCGTATAACACAACGGGGTCGATATCTTCAAGTACGATGTGTTTCTCTATCAATTTACCTTCTGTTTTTATTTTTGTGCAAAATTACAGTTTTTTTTTAATATTACATTGCTTTTGCTTCCTTTTTTACGATGCTTGGGTGTTGCTGCGCGTTTACCGTCACCTGACGATGCGGCGCATGCATCGGCATATCATATTTTATGGTTTTGCAAGATATGGCATTTTGCATTGTAAAAGGATGCCTTTTGGCGTGTCGGAGACCACATTTTGCATGCTTGAATATGGCCTTTTTCACGGTCTTACGTAATGCGTTGGCAATCAGCAGTATACGGGTTTGTCAAAAAATGGGGGCCTGCTGTTGCTGCGTGAATGGCCTGGCACGACGGAAAGAGTTGCTTGAAATAAAGTGTTATTTAGCCTGAAACATTCTGCGGAATATGAAAATTTGCATTATCTTTGCATGGGATAAACGACGCTCGGGAATACGGAATAGTGTTTCCGCAGTTCTCCGTCTGTATTATCCGTGCATGTTTTTGTATAATTTAAAATTAAGGAGATTTCAATGTCTGGTTTGTATTGTTCTCGTATATGTGCCGTTGCACTTTTTCTTGGCATGTCGTTCGCTTCATGCATGGCAAGAGTTACAGACAATAAGTTTTTCTTGAAGTTCGTCGATTCCAGGGAGGCAGCCGTTATGTTGTCGACTCCTGACAAGAATACCGACAATTGGGGTAAGTTTGATATTGAAGCCCGCATGGGCAGGCCGGGGGCTACACGCGGCGAGCTGCTTGAAAAGATAAAGACTTATACTTGCGATTTTACTCAGGCAGACAAGGACTCGCTTGTTAAGGCCTTCAATATTTTTGACAAGGAACTTTCTGCAAAGAATCTGCTGTTGCCTTTGCCTGACGAGTTTGTCATTGTAAAGACGACAATGGCTGAAGAAGGTGGTGCGGCTGCTTACACAAGGGAGAATATAATATGTGTAGGCGAGGATGTTCTGAAGCGTGTTCCTGCCAGCCGCCTGGCAGTGCTCATTGCACATGAAACCTTCCATATATTGACACGTAATAATCCGGCTTTCAGGAAAGCTATGTATTCGCTTATAGGGTTCAACGTGTTTGATAAGGAGATAATGTTCTCGAAAGACATAACCGACAGGCGCATCTCAAATCCAGACGTCAACCGTTATGACAGCTACGCCATGTTGACGGTAGACGGCGAAAAACGGCCTTATACGATGCTTATTTATTCGGATAAGGATTATGAGGGCGGCTCTATTTTCAATTATATGAAGATAGGCCTCGTACCCCTTGACGGCAATAACCAGCCTGTAAGGAAAGACGGCCGTACGGTGATTGTGCCTTTGGAGAATGCCGTTGACTTTTATTCGCTTGTCGGCAGGAATACTGATTATGTTATAAATCCTGAAGAATGCCTAGCTGATAATTTTGCCATTGCCGTTTGCGGGACAAGCAAGAAGTTGCCAAATCCTGAGATAATCGAGCGCATATTATCTGTAATAAGGCATCATGGGGCTTAGTGCCGCATGTAAGTCTTAAAATCAGCTGCACGGTGTATATTGTCTCATGAGGCATTGTCGCATTCGCCTTGATACGCCACCGGGCTCTTAATTTATTTTGTATGATGATGGATTTCCGTAAAAAGATAACAAAGAATAATTATTTGGCAGGTTTTGCCATAATCGTTTTTGTGTTGGCAATTGTCCGTCTTATATTCCCTTCGGTGGCTGAGGACAAGATTGTCAGCCCTTTGGCTGCCTCAGTGGATAGTGTCGGGGTGGCAGGGACTGACGTGTTAAATAGTGATACGGCGGTAACGCCGATACCTGTCAAGAATGTCCAGGCTTCACCAGAGTTTCCTTTGGCTTCGTTTTTCGACAGGGATGGTAGGGTTGTCAAGAATCGTATAAACAGCGTGCCCGGATTCAGCCGCACGTTCCCTGATAATAATGATGTGCAACTTATGGCTGCCAACGCCAACGGGGTTAAGCCTGTTGAAGACCGCCATGATGCAGAGAAACGCATGAAAGAGCTTGTATTCGTAGGTGCAAGCCCGTACTTCCACATTGACCCGTTGAAAAGCAGCATACCTTATCTTGTGCCTCGTGCCGCCATGTTGCTTAACGACATAGGGCGTTCGTATTATGACAGTCTGCAAATCAAGGGGATTCCGCTTCACCAGATTATTGTGACAAGCGTATTGCGTACCCGCGACGATGTTAAGAACCTGCGCACGCACAACTCAAATGCCACGGAAAATTCGTGCCACATGTATGGCACGACGTTCGACATCTGTTACAACCGGTACAAGACCGTGTCGCCCGCAGAAGGGCCTCAACGCCGTGCTGTTCGTAATGATACGCTGAAATGGGTGCTTAGCGAGGTGTTGAGGGACATGCGCGAGAATGGCCGTTGTTATGTAAAATATGAGGTGAAACAAGGTTGTTTCCATATAACGGCAAGGTAAGTCCCTGCATGTTTGTCACCTTATTTATTCCTGAATTGCCAGAATGCCACGGCTGAAGCTGCCGCGACGTTCAGCGAGTCTACATTGTGGTACATGGGTATCTTGACAATGTAGTCTGCGTCTTCTATCGTTTCATGTGGCAGCCCGTCGCCTTCCGTGCCCATGATGATTGCCAGTCGCGGCTCTGCAGCTGGCCGTGGGTCGTCCAAGGGGATGGCTTTGTCGCTTAATGCCATTGCTACTGTCTTGAAATTCAGTTCGTGGAGGCTGTTAGCCGGAGCGTCGAGCCATGCCCAGGGTACAAGGAATACCGAGCCCATGGATACCCTTACGGAACGGCGGTTGAGCGGGTCGCAGGAGTTGCGCGTAACCAGTACAGCGTCGATGCCGAGCGCGGC
>HF986642.1 GCA_000433175.1 Prevotella sp. CAG:1058 | reverse complement strand
TGGCCAAAAGGGTCAAAGTCGCGTGGCTTTTCCAACAGTCGCATAATAGCTATACAACAACTAAAAAAATATATAAAAGAAATGCCGTAAACATGCATATTCACAATGTTTACGGCATTTCTTTTATAAAAATACATTATCGTATTCTATCTTTACTCCTGCTCGGGAGTGATGAGCTTGTAGCCCTTGCCGTGTATGTTGATGATTTCAATCTGGTCGTCGTCCTTCAGGTGCTTGCGCAGCTTGGTGATGTAAACGTCCATAGAGCGCGCGTTGAAGTAGTTGTCGTCAATCCAGATAGTCTTCAGTGCGAAGTCGCGCTGCAGGATTTCGTTGGCGTGCGAGCAAAGAAGTGCGAGCAGCTCGTTCTCCTTCGTAGTCAGCTTGGTCTGCTTGTCGCCGATGGTAAGGAGTTGCTTCTGGGTGTCGAAGGTGAAGCGGCCGATGTGGAAAATGGTGTTTTCCTTGTTCTTCTTGCCGCGTACACGGCGCAGGATGGCCTCGATACGGAATACAAGTTCTTCCATAGAGAACGGCTTGGTGATGTAGTCGTCGGCACCGATTTTGAAGCCTTCGAGTATGTCCTCTTTCAGGGTCTTTGCCGTAAGGAAGATGATTGGTATCTCGGCGTTGGCCTGGCGTATCTCCTGTGCCAGTGTGAAACCGTCTTTCTTCGGCATCATCACGTCGAGCACGCAAATGTCGAACTTGCTCTTGAGGAATGCCTTGTAGCCGGCGTCACCGTCGGGACAAAGTTCTGCACTATAACCTTTGGCTTGTAAATATTCGCGAAGCAGCATGCCGAGATTCTCGTCGTCTTCACACAATAGGATTTTCAGTTTCTCGTCCATAGTTGTTCTATTTTTTTATTATTGGTAATGATATTATGAATTTCGTTCCTTTTCCCTTCTCGCTCTCTACGTGGATTTCGCCCTTATGCAGGTCTACCATCTTCTTCACGTAGGCGAGGCCGAGGCCGAAGCCCTTCACGTCGTGTACGTTTCCTGTATGCACGCGGTAAAACTTCTCAAAGATCTTCTTCAGGTTTTCCTTCTTGATGCCTACACCGTTGTCCTTGACCGAGAAGTACAGCTTCTCCTTGTCGTTCCATGTCTTTACAGCCAACTCCAACGGGCGGTCCGGATTGCGGTACTTGACGGCATTGTCAAGCAGGTTGAAGATTACGTTGGTGAAGTGCATCTCGTCGACGTATATCGTCGGTTCGGTGGCGTTAAGCTCCGTCGTTATGTGGCCGCCGGTATGCTCTACACGCAGGGTGAAGGTGTTGGCCACGTTCTCAACAAGGTCGTTAAGGTTAAGCTCCTTCTTCTTGAAGATGGCCTTCTTGCGGTCGAACATCGACATCTGTAACACTTTCTCTACAAGGAAGCGCAAGCGTTTCGATTCGTCGTTGATTACGCCGCCCAGGTGTTTCATCATCATGGGGCTCTTGGTCACTGTCTCGTCGTTGAGCATCTGTGCCGCAAGCGAAATGCTGCTGATAGGCGTCTTCAGCTCGTGGGTCATGTTGTTGATAAAGTCGTTCTTTATCTCTGTATAACGCTTCTGGCGGAATATCACGAATATCGTGAAGATAAACGTAACGAGCAACACGATGGTGAACGCCACAGAAGGTATCATGAACCTTATCCCGCTGAATATGTAGCTGCCCATGTCGGGAAAATGTATCTTCACCACGCCCATCTTGTTTGACGGGTCGTTTCTGAAAAGCACCTGTGAATAGGTATAGTCCTCGCCTTCTTCGGTATAGTCGGGGCAACGGTATACTTCCCGTCCGTCTTGCGTCGACACAGTGAAGTGGTATGGGATGTCTATGCCGTTGTTCATCAGCTCCGTCTTAATGTCCTGGTCAAGCATCTTGAAATTGATCCTTTCGCGCAACGGCTTTTCGGATGCAGTGTAAAGAATGCTGTAAACGACCTCGTCAAGCAGCGCTTTCTGGTAGATGTACCTGTTTTTGACAATCTCGCGCATCGACTTGGTGGCTTCCGAAATCGAGTTCTTGTCGCTGCGGAGTATCATCGCCTTGGGCATGGAAGACGGCTTCATGCTTAACGTCTTAAGCTCGAACGACGAATATCCGCCCCTGCTATGACCGGGCACTGCATATCGATGTGAATGCTGCACATCCATGCTTCCGCTCAATGTGTCGCCCTCGTTTACCGCAGACTGTGCACGCTCGCTACGCGACGACGCATTGACATCGCGCTCGAGATACCGAAGTGTCTCGTTCAGCTCGAGGTTGCGCGAGGCCTGGTAAAGTGCCTTGTTGACAGATTCGTCGAACTGCTCTTTCTTCATCTGCACCATAGCCTCTATGTACTTTAGCTGCATGAAGAGCAACACGAGGAATGACAACCCCATTACTATTGCTATTAACCAAATCGTAGCTTTCTTCATATCGGCAAATATATTGCAAAAAACAGCACGTATGGGATTTTTTGTTAATTAAAACATCAAAATTCATCTATATTAACTAAATATAAGCAAGATAATTGATAATTATTAAATATAGCCATCAACAAAAAGTCTACATGGCAACGAAAGTGGAATAAGGTGTGTTGGTCTGAATAAACCGTTGGGATGTGGATAAAAAACGAGGGTGCGAAAAGCACCCTCGATTTATAATATACGGCCTGGTACGTATGACTTTACGCACTTGACCGATGCGGCAAAATTTGACATCATTCATCCTTGTCAGCCAATTCGGCCTCATGGGCTTTGATGAGCTCTTGCTGGATGTCGTTGGGAACAAGTTCGTAACTTGCAAACTTCGTTGTAAACGAAGCGCGGCCACCCGTAAGAGAACTTAATGCAACAGAATAGCTGGCAAGCTCTTTCTGGGGAATCTTGGCCTGCAACTTCTGGTATCCGGCCTCGCTGTCCATACCCATAATCATGGCACGGCGACCCTGCAAGTCACTCATTACATCGCCCATGAAATCGGCAGGCACATATACTTCCAAGTCGTATATAGGCTCGAGAATCTTCGGTCCTGCATTCTTGAACGCGTCAGAGAAAGCATGGCGTGCAGCCAGCATGAACGAAAGTTCGTTACTGTCAACCGGGTGCATCTTTCCATCATAAACCACTACGCGCACATCGCGTGCATAGCTTCCAGTCAACGGGCCTTGCTCCATACGCTCCATCACGCCTTTCAATATTGCCGGCATGAAGCGAGTGTCGATAGCACCGCCAACAACCGAGTTGATGAATACGAGCTTGCCGCCCCACTCAAGGTCGACAACTTCCTTGCTCTTGATATTCATCTTGAACTCCTGGCCGTTGAACTTGTAAACAACCGGGTCGGGCATGCCTTCTGCATAAGGCTCAACAATAAGGTGAACTTCACCAAACTGGCCTGCTCCACCAGACTGTTTCTTATGACGGTAGTCGGCACGTGCCGCCTTCGTGATAGTCTCACGGTACGGTATCTTGGCATCAACAAACTTAACAGGAATCTTTTCATTGTTCTCAAGACGCCACTTCAGTGTGCGCAGGTGGAATTCGCCCTGGCCGTGGATGATTGTCTGCCTAAGCTCCTTACTCTGCTCGACAACCCATGTCGGGTCTTCCTGGCGCATCTTGGTAAGGGCCGCCATCAGCTTTTCAGTATCACCCTCGTTAACGGCCTTGATGGCACGGGAATACTTGGAATTCGGGTAACGTATGAAGTCGAACCTGTTATCACAGTCTTTTCCATTAAGCGTGTTGCCTGTTTTAACGTCTTTCAGCTTCACTGTACAGCCAATGTCCCCGGCATTAAGGCAGTCAACCGGCTGGCGGTTAGCTCCGGCGCAAACGTAAATGTTGGCTATGCGCTCTTTAGAACCACGGTCGGCATTGCTCAGGTCGTCACCAGGCTTAACACATCCGCTCATAACCTTGAAATATGAAACTTCACCGATATGGGGCTCTACGCCTGTCTTGAAGAAATATACAGACTCTGGAGCAGACGAATCAGCAGGAACTTCCTCACCGCGTGTATTATGTATCTTAGGCATTTCGCTTACAAACGGAACAACGTTGCCCAAGAATTCCATAAGTCTGCGCACGCCCATGCTACGGCCTGCACAAACACAGAATACAGGGAATATAGATCTAGTTACAAGTCCCTTACGGATACCTTCACGCATCTCGTCTTCCGTAAGAGTCTCTTCCTCGAAGAACTTCTCCATGAGCGTCTCGTCGTTTTCTGCTGCAGCTTCAACGAGAGCCTTGTGCAAATCCATGGCCTTATCCATTTCCTCGGCCGGAATATCCTCGATTATAGGAGCACCACCTTCAGGTTTCCATGAGTATTTCTTCATCAGGAGAACGTCAATCAATGAATTGAAGCCGTCACCTGTCTCTATCGGGTATTGTATTTCGACGCATTTAGAACCGTAAATGTCCTTCATGCTGTTAATTATCGAATCAAAGTCACACTTGTCGCTGTCAAGCTGGTTAATAAGGAAAATAACCGGCTTTTTCAACTTTTCAGTGTAACGGAAATTGTTCTGAGTTCCTACTTCCGGACCATATTGTCCGTTAATCAGAATCAAAGCCTGGTCTGTCACATTCAAGGCGGTTATCGCTCCACCCACGAAATCGTCCGACCCGGGACAATCTATTATATTAAGTTTCTTATTGTTCCACTCAACATTAAAAACGGTTGAGAATACTGAGTAGCCGTATTCCTGTTCAACCGGAAAATAATCACTTACGGTATTTTTAGCTTCTACGCTTCCACGGCGCTTGATTACACCACTTTCATACAACATTGCTTCGGCAAGAGTCGTCTTGCCTGAGCCCGCACTGCCAAGCAACGCAATGTTTTTAATCTCATTAGTCTGGTAAACTCTCATATTAATATAGATTTAAGTTTGTTACAAATAACGGGCTCTAAGTTAAACATTTTTACGCAAAATCGCAAAATAAAACAACAAAAGTGCACAAAAAATTAAAACATATTAGTACTTTTGCATTAAAATAAAGGAAACAGGCCAAAAACAAACAACAATGGCAGGAATTTACGTCCACATACCATTCTGCAAAAGCAGATGCATATACTGCGGCTTTTATTCAACAGTGCAACTTAATCTGTGTAAACCATACATAAACGCCGTATGCAAAGAGATGCGTATGAGGAAGGAATATATAAAGGGCGAAAAGTTTTCAACTGTATACATAGGCGGAGGTACACCGTCTACACTTAACGGAGAAGAGTTGGAAACCCTGTTCTGCAACATGTTCGAAGTATTCGACATAAGCGACAACGCAGAAATCACCATGGAATGCAATCCTAACGACATTGACGTACATTTCATAAAAACATTGAAAAGGCTTCCTGTAAACCGAATAAGCATAGGTGCACAGACTTTTTCCGACAAGCGCCTCAGATTCATTCACAGACGACACAGCGCCGAGGAAGTGTACAATGCCGTAAAGCTTCTACGATCAGCAGGATATAACAACTTAAGCATAGACCTGATGTTCGGCTTTCCTGGCGAAACATTAAACGAATGGCTCACTGACATCGACAAGGCACTTTCATTGAACGTTGAACACATATCAGCTTACAGCCTCATGTATGAGGAAGGAACATGTCTATACAAGATGTTGGAAAACGGGGAAGTAAAAGAAATAGATGAGGAACTAAGCCTCTCAATGTACAACGCATTAGTGTCAAAACTAACTACCAACGGATACGAACATTACGAAATAAGCAATTTCGCCCGTCCTGGTTACCGGTCACGCCACAACTCAAGCTATTGGCAACAAGTAAGATACATCGGCCTAGGAGCTGCAGCACACTCTTTTGACCTTAAATCAAGGCAATGGAACATTTCGGAAATAAACAAATATATTTCTGAAATAAACAAAGGTAATGTTCCGATGGAACGTGAAGAACTTGACTCAAACACAATATTCAACGACATAATCACAACTTCACTTCGGACATGCGAAGGCATAGACCTTAATTATATTAGCAACAAGCTCGGAGAAGATTATAAGAACAACATTCTAGAAAATGCCGACAGATACATCAAAGAAGGACTAGTCAAAATATCAAACGATCACCTCAAGCTCACGAAGGACGGCATTTATGTCAGCGATGCAATAATGAGCAACCTCATGATCGTATAATCACACAAAATCTCACATCCGTCCCATCTCTCCCATTCGTCCAATTACTCCCATACCTCCCATCACCGGCACGCACAAAAAAAGAGTCCCGCAGGAATCTCTTCCTGC
>HF986641.1 GCA_000433175.1 Prevotella sp. CAG:1058 | reverse complement strand
AAACCTCGCCAAGGCTGCCTGTAAGAAGATGGGAATAAAATATTCCATATCATCATGCAAGTCAGTCATACACAATGCTTACATGCTTGAACGATTTATTTGCGTGTCTGGGATTGAACCAAACACGCAATTAATTGACAAACTTTTCAAAGAACTCATTTTATTTACTGCCAGAGCCGCTTAGGCTGGGCTAATTTTTAACGAACTATTGTACTAATAACGCAGACATGAGGTATTTTAATACAAATTATAACGTATTTTTTTCAGTCTGGCAGCATTATTTAATGCAAAGATAGTGTTTTTTTATGAATTTGTATGCTGATGTGTGCTTTTTTGGTTTAATATGCTATTAAGTGGAATGAGGTGAAATATTTATTTTTGTTGATAATTTTCAAACGTAATTTGGCCGCTTATTATTAGTTGTCATAATGACATTGTTTTGCTTTATTGTGTGACAAAGTGTGATTTTTGTTTTGTGTGATGTTTCTAGTAAAATAGCATTTCATGGAATGTTTATATGTGCTTTTCTATGTGAAATACTATCTTTTATGGTATGAAACATGGTGAGTTGTTACACGAAAGATGGCCTTTTGTAATGTCATTTATGGTCTTTTGTTTTTATTTTGGCATTTATCTGAAGTTCATACAGCTGTTTTTTCATGCAAAATATGCTTAATTGAGTAAGAAAAGTAAGCCGTTGATATGCACATCTTTTTATGTCTTTAGCTCAACTTATTGATTATCAGGACTTTAATTCTGCACAACTTTTATCTGGCTTTTCTGTGTAATTGTTCGTTTTTTATAGAAAGTGTATGGTTTATAGATGTCTTGTAAATACAAGATGTAACTAAAAAGGCTGAATTAGTTACATTCTGTATTGTAATGATTGAATATAATTTGGTAATAATAAAAGATAAGACCACGTAGCATTGTTCAGCTGCGCGGTCTTACCTGATTTATTTTGAGAGAGTCAGTATTTATTTTTATAAAGCAGTTTTTAGCTGTAATGCCATGAGACAGTTACTTTATTTTCTTAATTGCAATGTCAAGTCGGCCTTCGAGATATTTGTCAGTACTGTATTTCTGCATTTCTTTCAGACCTTTTATGCATAAATCCTTTTCGTCTTTATCGAGCAGTGAAGAATATTGAGAACACAGCTGGACCATTTTATTTACGAGTGCTGTATTTAATGAACTGTCTATTCCGCCGATTGTATGTGGCATTTTTACGTATGTTGAGCGGATTATGCTGAACTTATTTAAGAATTCATCTTTTGTCATAATGCTGTCGGTCTTGATGTTGTCGACCAAGGCATTGATGTTGATAGTCCGTTCTTTGTCTGGTGTTACCATGTTTCCTCTTCCGTCCCATTTGAATGGTACATTTATTCTTTTACCTTTATTGTAAAAATAAATATTTCCGTCAGTATCTAGCCTTATGGCTTTATTGAAGTCTGTTTGTTCATTTCTTCGTGCTGGGTCAAGGCTGTATATTTTGTGGAGAGAGCCGCAGATATGGTTGTTGGTTGAATCGACTTGCCATACTATTCCATAAACATATCTTCTTAAACTGTCATTCGGATCAGTTGTAAGCATAGTCATATAGTTCTTCTCAATATGTGAGCCGAATATGATTCTTTCTTCCAGATTCTCACCGTATGCTACGTTTACTTCAGATTGCGGTTCGATACCAGCTGATTTTGTGAACACACTATAAGCCGAATCACGGTCTTGGTTAAATGCTGCAATGACCTGATTCAGGGCTTTGCGTTTATTGGATGGCAGATCAAATTTATAGATATAGCTGAATGATGTCGGCTTGTTGCTGCTTCCTGATTTGTTGACTTGTGTGCTTGATGTGATGTATTCAGCCAGATTTTTGTCGTTTACAAAATTGTTAAAGGCTGAAGCTAAATGCTCCTGGGCATCGGCTGTTATGGAAATGGAGGAGCATAACATTGTGATTGTTAATAATTTAAGTATTTTCATATCGCTTTGTTTTTTAATAACATTCTTCTTCGTCTTCATAATTTTCGAGAGCGGTCATATAGATTTCTATGTTTGTTCCTATGCGCCTGTATTCATCAAATATGTTGTTTATCATTGTTTCCTGTTTTATTTCTTCTTCTTTTATCTTTGTATCGGCAAGCTGGTCGTATGTATTTGTTACAGAGTCAGTTTTCGCATCAGCTATATATGTGCGTGGAGGCATTATCTTATATGTACCTCGGTTAGGCTTATGCTTTGACCTTTTTTTAGAAGTTGTGTTTGTTTCTTTTATTGTGTCTTGGCTTATTGTATCTGTCTGTGTGTTCTTATTATTGCTGTTACTAACAGTTGCAATCGTGTTGTTGATGGCGGTTCCATCTTGGTGTGGCTTATTGGTAGCAGTGAGTACTAATAAAAATGTAAGCGTTGCTGCTACTGCCAAGGTAGATATTATTGCCCATCTTCGTTTGTTGTACTTAGTCTTTGTAATGTTAGTGCTATTTGTAGTGTAGTTTTTTGATGTGGAGTCTTGTGCTTGTCGGTCAGATGTAGGCATACCTTTATCAAACCAGGCAAACATTTCTTTGTATTCTTGCCATTGGTCGCTTACTTCGTGTGTCCTGAAGTATTCAGCAAGTTTTTTTTCTTCTTCTATAGTTGTCAGACCGTCCATGAAACGTTCGACGAGCTTTTTTATGTCATTATCCATAGTCTTATCTTATTCTTGTTCTGATTTCATTTAATAATTTCTTTCTTGCCCTCGAAAGTAGAGTTACAACAGATGTTTTCTCTATTCCTAGCAGGTTGGCTATTTCATCATTTGATTTATGCTCAACTTGTCGTAGCTTTAATATCTGAAACTCAGTTTCTGGAAGTGATGCAAGCCGCTTGTTAAGCCACATTTTGTTTTCTTTGTTTTCAACTGCATTTTGCGGACTTGTTAGTTTTTCGTCAATAATATCTCTACCTGTTGGTAAAGCTATGGTATGATTTCTTCTTTGGTTGTCTATTGATAAGTTACGTGAAATGCGGGAGGCAAGTCGTTCTGCATGTTCTCTGCTTTCTATATTTTTATGCATGGACCAGAGTCTCAGCATTACTTCTTGTGCGATGTCTTCTGCCTCGTCATTATTTGAGGTGTACGATCGCGCAATCTGTAAAGCTTTTTGCCTTATCTTTTTAGCTGCGTTTTCAAATTCTGTCTGTTCCATTATTCTGTTTCTACTTCATATACGTATAAAGTGCTAAAAGTCAAACAGGCTTTAATGTATTTTAAGAATTTAGACTTCCATTTTTGTCTTTTATCAAATTTGATGTATCTTTGCAGAAAACGATTCTTATTTAGACAATATGGAACATTAATGATGTTATTGTCTGTATTTTATTTTATATTTATGTGAAGAAAGAAATATGTTGTTTAAACGTGAGATAATTCTGGAAATCGTACGTTTTGGAATAGTTGGTTGTATTGCCACTGTTTTGCATTACGGTGTTTATTGGTTGCTACATGAAGCAATTAACGTCAATGTGGCTTATACGATTGGCTATTTCGTAAGTTTTGTTGCTAATTATCTACTATCGGCACGTTTTACTTTCCGTAAAAGAAAGTCTGTGAAAAACGGTTTTGGGTTTGCGTGTGCCCATCTGTTTAATTATATATTGCAGATTTGCCTTCTTAACTTTTTTATATGGCTTGGCATCAGTGCGTATTTAGCACCTGTACCTGTTTATTGTATAGCAATACCTACGAACTTCCTTATCGTAAGATTTGTTTTCAGACGTTTAGGGTAGGGAGGTATTTCTTCAAAAGTATATGATTTAAATAAAATCAGAAACGGCAATCAGGCTGATTTTCTCTAGCTTGATTGCCGTTTCTGATAATTTCTTATAATGTTTTTTATTATATTTGCCACCAACGTTTCTTTTTAGGCATATCTTGATATGGGGTCTCACCACGTCTTTCCATAATGATGTCCTGATATGTTTTGTGCTCATTTATCATTCTGTATATAGTTCCCCAATCTGGAAGTCCGCCGATGTTGCGGTCGTCTATGAACAAGTCGGCTTTCAGCTTGCGTGAATAGTAATTATTACTTTCCTTGCCGTTTTCTTCAGGATAGTCCCTGTTTACGGCATAGAATTCTATGCCGCGTTCCTTACACCAGTTCACTGCATCATCGAGAAGCTTGCCTTCACGTACTGACCATAATATCAGTTTGTGGTGGTCGGCAATCAGCATTTTCAATGTGTCGGTGGCGAAAGGTATTTCGTTGCCGATTTCAGGGTACATGTGTTCAACTATGGTTCCGTCAAAATCTACTGCGATTGTCATAATTCCTTATAATTGGTTGTGAGTGAAATGATTGCGAAGATATTAATGATACGTGTCTTGTCATTTACGACATAATGCATCCCGTTTGTTGAAAGCGGAATGCATTATGTCTTACAGAGTTCTTACGTATGCTTATTTTTTCACGGATGTATCATTAGCATTACCGTAATGACTGTTCGAATAGTCTCCGTAATTACCGTAAGTTCCGTATGACTTGCCCTTGCCGTAATGTCCGTACCTTCCGTATTTTCCGTACTTGCCGTAGCCGTAATAATAACCGTATTTCTTTTCAGAAAGGTCGATACCGTTAATTGCTATGCACAAGTTAGGAAGCTTTTTCTCTTCGGCAAGATTGTTTATAAGGTTGAAACTTACCTTCGGAGTGTAGTCCGCACGGCACATGTATATACAGATGTCCGCAAGTTTTGCTATTTGCAGTGTATCCGTAACAAGTCCCACAGGAGCGGTGTCAATCAGTACGTAGTCGTAATGCTGTTTGATTTGCGTGATTACCTGTTCCAAAGAAGGACGTGATACAAGCTCTGCAGGGTTGGGCGGTATGGGACCTGCCATTAACAGGTCAAGGTGGTCGTTCACTTCTGAAGGTAATATCTGCGAACTTATACTGTCCCATGCAGGATTGTTCATGGTGAGCAGACGGGTTATACCGCTTGTGTAATTGTTGATCTTGAACAGTTCGGCAAGTCTTGGCTTACGGATGTCAAGACCAATTAGTATGACTTTCTTGCCTAACAATGCAAAGCTTACTGCAAGGTTGGCGGCTGTGAATGTCTTACCTTCGCCTGAAGTCGACGATGTGAACAGTATCACGTTCTGTCCCGGTTTAAGCATGAATTGCACATTTGTACGCATAGAACGGAAGATTTCTTCCATCTGGTTATTCTGGTTCTCGTGTACAACTATGTCGGCCCTTGATTTTGCAGTATCACTTGCAACAACAATGTCTGCTATAATCGGGAGTTTTGTCAGGTTGGCCACATCATCATGCCCCTCAATTCTATATCGGAAGAAGTTGATTATGTAAAGGACTCCTGAAGGTATAGCCAAACCGAGCAGCAGGGCGATGAGTAATATTATGCTGCCTTTTGGACTAACTTTTTTGTCAAATTGGGGCTTTTCTATTAGTTTTGCCTTATCTGCAGTTGCTGCCAAAGATATGGAATTCTCTTCACGCTTCTGCAAAAGCATAAGGTATAGACCTGACTTTACTTCCTGTTGACGGCCGATCTGCGTAAGTATGCGCTCCTGCTCAGGAGCTTTGGTTACTTCGCTGTTGTACAGTCCGAGTTGTTGGCTTATTGCATCACGTTGTATTATGAGACCCTTTCGTGCCTGCTGTAGCGCCTGCTGTATGCTGGCCTGCATGTCGTCTAATTGTGTGGTCAACTCTGTGACAACAGGGCTGTTTTCTGAAGCAGTACGCAATAAGCGGTTGCGCTCAAGTGCAATTTTGTTATATTCGTTGATTAATGACGTAGAAGCCTCGTCCTGCAGGCCAACGTTAGATGGTAATACTTGATGTCTGTTGCCTGGACGGTTGGCGAAGTTTATAAGACTTCCGATAAGTGATATCTGTGTGTTAGCTTCATTGAGCTTCTGCTCGTAAGTAGAAGTATTGGTTGACGTTGTCATTGCGTCAAGCTGAAGCTCCATCAGCTTGTTGCGTCTTTTGTAGCTTTCAAGGGCTCCATCAGTTGTGCTCAATTCAGCGTCAATCTTTGTCAGACGGTCGTTGATGAATTCTTCTGTCCTTACGGCTATTTCATTTTTGTCTTCATTTGCTTGGCGGTTGTAGCATGTCACAAGTTGGTTAAGATAATCATTGCTACGTGCAATATTACCACCTTTGAGCTGTATGTTAAAGACGGAAGATGTCTTTGACGTCTGCTCGACAGACAGATTTTCAATGTATGCGTGTGCTGTTGCACGTGGAGAACTTAAATATACAATCAGAGTTTCTCCGTCTTCCAACTTGTATCGGCTGTTTTTTGTCAAAGTCAAGTTGCCGACTTGTGTGCGTACAATTGCAGGAAGTTGAGACAAGGTCTTTTTAATTTCAAAAGGACCTGTTGATGTTACTTCGTCTTCTGAAATAAAGTATGTTCCCGAGATTTTATAACTGTTGTTCTCCCGGGTTATTTTCAGCTCGATAGGAGTGTTAAGCTTTTCAAGATGTTCGAAGTCCATGTCTACGTTGATAGGTTGCTCTTTGTAGACAAGTTTATTCTTGATGCTTCCCTTAAGGTAGTAGCTTGCGTAAAGCTTAAGGTCCTTTATCGCTTGCTCTGCGACAGTTGTTGATGTGAGAATTTCTTGCTCGTTTTCAACACCATAATTATTGCTTATTATTCCGAGGTTGGACATGCTTTCCAATGCCTGTAATGCTCCGCCACCACCTCTCTTGTCATTGTTATCATCTTTGATGAGAAGTTTTGCCGTCACATTATATATAGGTGTCGAATACTTCAAATACAGGAATCCTAAACCTATGCAAATTATTATAGACAATAGGAACCATTTCCAATTAAGGATGAATGCGGTGTAAATCGTTTGGAAATTTATTGACGATTGTTCTTCCGCAGTGTTTTGAAGCTCTTGGTTGTTGTTTAAATCGTTCATTATCCTGTTATTTTGTCTAGATGGTTTCAGTAATCAAACTCATGAGATATTTCCCGTAATCATTCTTAAGCATAGGCTTTGCTACCTCCTTTAGCTTGTCGGCATTAATCCACCCTTGTTTGAATGCTATTTCTTCAAGACATGCTATTTTAAGGCCTTGACGCTTTTCTATTACCTCGATGAACGTGGAGGCCTCGCTAAGGCTGTCATGTGTGCCAGTGTCAAGCCATGCGAAACCCCTTTGCAGGGTTTTAACCTTCAGATTGTTCTGTTGGAGGTATTCTTGATTAACCGATGTTATTTCTAATTCGCCGCGTTTGCTTGGCTTGATGTTTTTTGCGATATTGATAACACTGTTCGGATAGAAATACAATCCGACAACTGCGTAATTGCTTTTTGGATGCTCTGGTTTTTCCTCGATACTTAAGCAATTACCATTTTTGTCGAATTCAGCCACACCGTAACGTTCAGGGTCGTTTACATAATATCCGAAAACTGTGGCTTTGTTGTTTTGCTCGGCTTCTTTAACGCTATCTTGTAGCATTGCAGAGAAACCGGCACCGTGGAATATGTTGTCTCCAAGTACAAGGCAAACGCTGTCGTTACCGACAAATTTCTCACCAATAATGAATGCTTGGGCAAGTCCGTCAGGTGAAGGTTGTTCTGCATATTCAAAACGTACGCCGTAATCTGAACCGTCGCCTAAAAGACGCTTGAATCCAGGAAGGTCGTAAGGTGTCGATATGATGAGTATTTCTTTAATTCCGGCAAGCATCAGGACTGATATAGGATAGTATATCATTGGCTTGTCAAAGATAGGTATCAACTGTTTGCTGATGCCTTTTGTGATTGGATATAGCCTGGTGCCTGACCCACCAGCCAATACGATTCCTTTCATTTTGTGTCTGATTTTGTAATGTTAAAAACACTCGTCAAACTGAACGCATGACGTGCGTTATTTGGATTCTATTATTTGTTCTTGTGTATGTTGTTTTCTTGGTTTCAAACATTATTTGTGCAAAGGTATAATAAAAATTGATAATAATCAAATTTTATTTTGATTTTTGCTGTATTTGATGTAATTTTGCACTTATGTTTTAAATGGAGTGGTCTCCATGTTTTGAATAATTAAAAATAATAATATGGGATTTTTAAGTAAAATATTTGGTAAAAATAATAACGGAGAACATAAGACGGGTGGAATGGAAGATTACATGACGCTCGTGCGTGTATATTTACAGGCGGCTATTGCTGAAACTGCAGGTATAACCAATTTGGCCATGCTGCCTGATTTGAGATTGTTTAAGACGACATTGCATATCCCTACTTTGAATAACAAGTTAGGTGTTGGAGAGAAAAAGCATTGCAAGAAGATGCTGCAGGATTTATACAAAGTTGAGGATAGCTTTTTCAAGGAACTTGATCAAAGCAGAGCCGCTTAGGCTGGGCTAATTTTTAACGAACTATTGTACTAACTAAATTAAATCTATTTATTATGAAGCAATTATTTTTACTCTTATGCGCGTCTTTGGGCTTGACATCGTTCGCCCAGACCGAGGTTTCCGCTCCACCTATTTATAAATTGGGCGGGACCAGCATACCTGCTTCAGTTGAAAACACGGTTGGTGCAAAAGAAAACGGCACAACCATTGTAAACAACCACGCCGCCTTTCTAAGGCCGGGCAACTTCCTGACGCCGAAACAGGACGCCATGCTGAAAGCCGCAAAGGCAAACACCCCGAAAATGAAGCTGACAAGCGTGAAACGCATCGACAGCGAGAACGCACGCATCACGCTGGACGTGAAGAGCGACTGGGGCAAGGGCGACGGTTTTGAAGTTTGGATTGACAAGGAATGCGAAATAGAAAACGACTTCTGCGACAACGGTGTTGACGCCTATACCGTGTTCGAGAAGAGCGACTATGTGCTTCCCGAAGGTTCAACACCCGACGAGGGCTTCCTTACATCCGGCCAATCGGCATCAATCGAAATCCCTGCCGGTGTTTACGACTTCCTCGTTGTCAACCCCTCGCCTTCAGAGGGTGCGACTTACCTCGTAAGGGACGACACTGACTCGCACGGCGACAACATCACCTTCGTGGGCGGATACGAGTACACCTTCACCGTAGAGGTAAGCAACTTCCCGTCAGAGCATGACTCAAGCGTACTTACCGCCAACGCCAACGTTGACCTCCTGATTACAGGTTCACTGCAGCCTACAAGCGGCGACCTCTCGGAAGCCGAGACAGTATCGATGACGATAAAGAACATCGGCACTGAAAACTGCGAGCACATCGTGGCTACATATACCATCGACGGAGGCGAGACAGTGACAGAAATGGCCGACCTGAGCATACCCGCCGGCGGCACTGCCACCTATACTTTCAACCAAAAGGCCGACCTTTCAGCCGGCGGCAACCACAATGTGGTAATAACGGTACAAGGCGAAGGCGAAGCGTTGGTTCTTGAAGACAACAGGCTCGAAAAGTTCGTAATGTGTACAAAGACATCAATTGAGCCTCCCTACGAATGCGACTTCACCGAACCGGAAGACGTAGCGGAGTGGAACATCATCGACGCCGACGGAGACAACTATACATGGCAAATCGAACAATATGCCCCAGGCAACAGTTATAGGGCGTTTGCTTTCAACTGCCTGGACGACTATATCGTGACTGCAGTCCCCATAGTCCTTAAGCAGGGCCAGGCCACAATGGAACTCAGTTACATTTCATACATCCAAGACACCGCTGACAAGTTCGAAGTTCTTTTCGGAACAAGCAACGACGTGGAAAGCATGACAGTGCTGAGAACGTATGAGAACATCAACGGAAGCAGCTGGACTAACGACAACATCGAGTTTGAAGTTCCGGCTGACGGCGAATATTTCTTCGCATTCCACGCATGCCCGGACGTACCTGACTACACATACACATTATGCCCCAGCATCACGAATATCAAGATATACGAAGGCTCAAGCCAGGGCGTGCCCGACATTAAGGTCAACAAGGTAATCGTTCCCAACTCAAGCTGCAACATGGACATCAAGACCATCGACGTAGAAGTGCAGAACGTAGGTCTTGCTCCTATCAAGAGCTTCATCCTCACGGCATCTTATGCAGGCGATGAGTTCAAGGCGCAGAACTTTGAGGAAGAAATCGACATCAACGGCACAGCAACCGTTTCAATCGATGTTCCGGAAGACTACTTCAACAACGCGGGTACACTTTACTCGGTAACAGTAACCGCTTCGGCCGTATTCTCACCGAATGAGGTAGCTGAAGAAAACACGGAGAACAACTCTAACTCCGCATCGTTCGTCAACTTCGAGCAGGCCGAATTACCGTTCATTTCAGACTTCACTTCGTCTGAAGACGGACGCTACTACTGGTACGGACCGGAAGGTTGGATTTACAACAGCACCATCGAAGCTTACCAGGCACTCAACAATACTCCGCTCATCTCACGCGGTATAGAGCTTAAGGCCGGCAAGACATACCGCTTGACCTACAACCGCAGGGCCGGAATGGACTACTATGGCTTCATGTTCCTGTATGACAACTACAAGGTTCTTTGCGGACTCAACGGCACCGACCCGGCAGAATGGGAAAAGGTTTACGAAATCAATGACGACTACTCGGAAGAAATCTTCGGCAACAAGACCTTCGAATTCTCTGTTGACGCTGACGGACTTTACCAGTTGGCATTCCAGATGAACGCAATCAACCAAGGCTACACCTTCTATCTGCGTGACGTGACTATAATCGAAGTTGCTGAAAAAGACGTAGCAATAGCTGGCGCTACAGGCTATCTGCCGACAAGGGTTCCAAAGTTACAGGCCGGCGAGTTCGAGGCATCTGTAGCCATAACCAACGCAGGTACGACACCTGCATCAGGTACCGTTACGATGACTGTAAACGATGAAGTAGTTGGCGTAGGTAACTTTACCGACATAGCTGTTGGCGATACGATTTACACCCCGGTATACGTTACTTTGGACGGAGAAATCGGAACGACAACTACTATTAAGGTATCTGCCAACGTTGAAGGCGAACCTGAAAGCAACATGTACAACAATACCGACACCGTTAACGTGGCCATAACCGACGATGTATTCGGATATGACAAGATTGCCGACAACACTTACTACGGCAACCAGCCCAACAACCTCGAAGTCGGTTCAATTGGAAACGGTGGATTGATGGAAGCCGGAGTTGTATTCCACCTCAACAATGACGCAAGACTTAACGGCATATCCGTAGGTTTCGGCCAGGAAGACGAAATGTCTGCTGTAGTACTGAATGTCTACAAGTGGTATGAAAAGGAACCGACAGCAAGTGGATTCCACCCGTTGAGCGAAAGCGACCTTGTTTACACAACAACAGTTGACAAGGAATACGGCACAGGCCAGTTCGAATATGCAATTGACGACGACGTAAATCTCCCGGCAGGCGACTACCTCATCTCGGCACGTGTTTCTACCGGATGGCCTCTGGCAGTAGACAGGAAGGCTCCCGGCCAGCTCTACACCATCGGCACATATTATGATGAAGGCTTCGTTGCAGTAGACCAGAGGTACTCGAACCTTGGAACAATGGCTATCCGCGCCATATTGGGTGAAGGCGGCGGCGCGTCAATCAGCACAGTAGAAGGCGGCACATCGCTCAGCTTGTATCCGAATCCTGCAAGCGAGACACTTACAATCACAGCCGGTGAAGGAGAAATCACAAGCGTTGCTATATACTCAACGTCAGGCTCTGTAATGTGCTCTTCGAAGGTTCAGGGCAACAGCTTCTCTTGCAACGTTTCAAGCTACACACCGGGCATCTACTTCGCCAAGGTTACAGCTAATGGCAAGACTGAAGTTCTGAAGTTTGTTGTCAAGTAAAATAAAAAGGCAAAAAACACCTATCCTTAAAGAATCGACTGGCGCATCGCCAATGTGTGCGCCAGTCGATTTTCGCTAAAAAACGTCAACAGCTTACTTGTTGACCCCATTTACAAACCATATTTTCAAGCATTTAACAACATTATCATGAAGAGATTTATCTGTTCATTCATAGGCGCGGCTTTATGCGTGGCAGCCTATTCACAGGCAAGCGTTCAGCCGCAAAAGGCAAGAATATTTGCTTCTGACAAAACACCAATGTCAACCATCCTGCCAAGCCTCAACGCGGCAAAAGCCGGAGAGGCCAACTGCGACGTTGAAGTGACATTCCCCAAACCAGTACCTACCTTCCTTCCGTTAAACCTCATCAACGGCATGCCGATTGAAACGCAGGTAACCAACTTGGGAAGCGAAACCGTTTCGGGAACCGTCACACTGAGCATTGGCGACGCCACGATAGGAACCGCCGATTTTGCAGACCTTGCTTCAGGCGCTAACGCCAACCTCACAATCGAGATAAGCACAGAAATTGACGCTCCGGCGAAAAAGCAGACGCTCACGGCTACAGCTGAAATAACAGGCAAGGAGGACGAGAACCCTGACAACAACTCCGCATCTACAACAATCACAATATCAGAAAACGAATTTGCCTACGACCACACCACACCTTCGATGTACGTAGACGACAACGCTCTCGGTTTACCCGACTTTGGGTCAATACTCGTTGCCAACACCTTCCACATCTCCAATCCCGTAGTGCTCGACTCAGTGTCAGCCGCATGGGGACGAATTGAAGGCGACAAAATAGGCATATACATCTGGAAATGGGACGCCCAGTCAGCACCTAACGAAAACGGTTACTATAACTTGGACGAGCAAATATACTTCGGCACACACAACCAGGGCTTACAACGCGGCATGCACTATTATAAGCTGGAAGAGCCGATATACCTTGCAAGCGGCGACTATATGTTAGGAATATCCTTCTATGGCTATGGCATTGCCGTTGACCAGATTACACCCGGACAGATGTACAACGTGTTCGCCGAAACCGACGGCTACCGTGCCAGCGACTGGTCGAGCTACGGCTTCGGCACAGCCGCAATACGCATGTACGTCAGCGATGTTCCGGCAAGTATCAACACCGTCACAACCAGTGACAACCAGGCCGGCGCAAGCGTGAACGTAAACGGCAACAAGCTTTACGTTACAGGCAATGCAAGCGAGATAAGCAGCGTATCGATTTACTCCGCATCAGGCGCAAACATGGCAACAGCCGAAGTCAACGGACATGATTACAGCCATGACCTGTCATCGTTCACTCCTGGCGTTTACATGGTAAAGGTAACCACGAAGAGCGGCACATGCGTCAGGAAGTTTGCCGTAAAATAACAGGACGGCAAACCGACTAAAGAGACGGCAAACGGCGAAAAGCCGGTGAGCGCGTCAAAATGCCGCAGCGACAGAAGAGCGCACCGCCGCCAAACAACGGTGACGGGACACATCAACCAACGCCTGGCCGACTTTCAGTCAGCCAGGCGTTGACAATATATGCAGGCATGGTTTCCCCGTCATACCATCGCTGTACGGCTTTCACGACACGCCGTTTTGCCATTACGGCATAACCTGATGAAAACCAGAATGTTACGTAACACATGCGAGCCAACCGCCAGCCGCCATGCAAAAGGTGGCCTTTTACAACATAAAAAGCCGTCTTTTATACGGCAAAAGACGGCTAACGGCAAGGCAAAAGGCCACCTTTTGGAAAAGCGGCGGAAACAGAAAACAGTATGACTGACTTCAAAACGTCAACCATGTGTTTGACACCTGATTACATAAAAAACACCAAGACATGAAAAATACATTGTTATCAGTCATTGCGATTATGGCCCTATGCGCCTGCAACGACGACCCCGAACCAGCCCCGCGGTTTCAAGCCATACAGCAACTATACGAAATGTACGGTGAAAAACTAATCGGAGAATGGGAAAACGACACGCTACAGAACGGCGACGTAACCGTATATGAATACATGAAACTTGACGAAGACATGCAGGGAACGTATATACTGACGATGAAAAGGCCAGCCGGAATAATAGCCGGAGAAGAGGGCAACGAGGACGGCATGGTGACACTGCGCGAAGAGAAAACGGTCGGAGAATGGAGCCTTGACGTAGACATGCAGCTCAACCCGTACATTGCCATTGACGACACGGCAAACACCGCAGACCGGTTGTTCTCATTTTACGGTACCGACGGCAACGTGATGATAATAGACACAGGCTATAATACAAGCCTGAAAAAGGTCACGAAACCGTAAAACGCACGGTTCCGTGACCTTTTAGAAACTGTTTTGACTTTATCAAAGTTGATTTTTTCCTGCCGTACAGAATGGATTTCCGGCACACATACAACTCAAACCGACTATTGAAAAAATCAAAACAGCTTCTTTACTTTCACGGGCGGAAGCCCGTAAGCCGTCAGTCCTTCAGCGAGTAAGTCACCGTAGACACCACGCGCAGCTTCTTGATGTATGGCGTGTTGCCGTCACGGTCGGTTATGGTGAACTGCCCCTGCCCCGCGTCAAGGATTTTCCCGAGCTTGCTGTCGCTGTTCTCGGCAAACTGCTTTGCCGTCTGTTCGGCGTTCTTGATGGCCTCCTGCATCATCTTCGGCTTCATCTGCTGGAACGACACGTACTCATACACCACACCGTTGCCGTAGCCGCCGTCAACAACGGCCACGCCCTGCTTCAACAGTTCACCCTGCCGCGCGATGATTGAGCGCACCAGCTTGACGTTGCGCGACGTCACTGTAACGGTGGAAGTAATGTTATACCTGTAATTACGCTTAACCGTGTTGTACTGGTCGGCATTCAAGTCGATCACCACAGGGGCGTTCACACTGATTTCCGAATCCTTAACGCCGTTCTGTTTCAAAAACGCCTTGACCTTGGCCGTAGTGGCGTTTATGCTTTTGTAGAGCGAAGGCAGGTCGTTGCCAAGCTCCTTTGTAAGTATCGGCCACGTAACCTTGTCAGCCTCGACCTCGCGTTCCGACAACCCCTTCACCGTAACCTTGCGGCTCCTGTCGGAAAAGCCGTCAAGCCCAGACTTCACACACAGTCCCAAAACAATGATACCGATGGCGATTACCGCCGCTTCCTTGATTCTGTTCATAATGTCCGTTTTTTGGTTTAACCGGGGTAAAGATAGCGTTTAAAGTGATTAACGCAAAATAAAAACGAGTAAAACGGAAATTTATACCACTAACAACTACATTTCCGTACGTAAAGCACCGTTGTACTTGCAAAAACAAAGACAGCCACATCCTCCATGCGGATGTGGCTGTCTTAAATATCTTTTACCGTTCGCTTACTTGGCAGCGGGTGCGTCAGCACCGTCGTAAGCCCAAGTATAATAGGCTGCTCCGTGAACGAAGCCTGCTCCGAACGCCGTAAGAATGAGGTTGTCGCCTTTCTTCAAAAGGTGCTCATTCTCCCAAAGGGCGAGCGGGATGGTAGCCGCGCTGGTGTTGCCGAAGTGCTCGATGTTGACCATCACCTGGTCCATCGACACGTCAAGACGCTTTGCAACGGCCTCGATTATACGTATGTTGGCCTGATGGGGCACAATGAAGCGTATGTTGTCCTTGTTCAGTCCGTTGCGCTCGGCTATGAGGGCGCAGTCGTCGCTCATGCTCGTCACTGCATAACGGAACACCGTGCGGCCCTCCTGATAGAGGTAATGCAGACGGTGGTCTACGCTGAAGTGTGAAGGAGGACATACCGAACCGCCTGCCTTGGTGTGCAGGAAGGGCAAGCCCTTGCCGTCGGCACGGAAGAAAGAGTCCTTAACGCCGATACCTTCCTCCGAAGTACCTTCCATCAACACTGCTGCGGCACCGTCGCCGAAGAGCGCACATGTGCTGCGGTCAGTATAGTCGACTATGGACGACATCTTGTCGGCACCGATGACTATGATTCTCTTGTAGCGGCCCGACTGGATCATCGAAGCGGCCACGTCCATCGAATAGAGGAAGCCGCAGCATGCAGCCCAGAAGTCGAAGGCGAAAGCGTTCTTAAGTCCGAGTTTCCCTATCACGATAGAAGCCGTGGAAGGGAAAGGATAATCGGCCGTAGAAGTTGACACTATTACAGCGTCAATCGTATCCGGGTCGGCTCCGGTCTTCTTAAGCAGTTGCTTGGCAGCCTTGCGCGCCATGTAAGAAGTACCGAGACCTTCCTCGGTGAGAATGCGGCGTTCCCTTATGCCGACACGCGTCATAATCCATTCATCGTTGGTGTCGACCATTCTCGACAGCTCTTCGTTGTTGAGCACATAGTCGGGAACGTAACCTCCGATGCCGGTTATTATTGCGTTAATTTTCTCCATTATTCAACCGTTTCCTTGACGATAGCAATCTTTCCACGATAGTAGCCGCATGTCGGGCAAACTGTGTGGTAAACGTGATAAGCGCCACAGTTGGGGCATACTGCCAGTGTGGGAGCTACTGCATTATCATGAGTTCTTCTTTTACGGGTACGAGTCTTTGACTGTCTTCTTTTAGGATGTGCCATTTTCTTTTAATCTTTAATTATTGTTTTTAATTTTTCCAATTCACTCCAACGCGAGTCCACGGCGCCTTCGCCACCGCCATCACTGCTTCGGGCAGCTGAGTGTTCTTCAAGAACCTTAATCATCGCAGGATTGCATTTTCCAGGTGCATGCACATGCTTAATGGGGATGCTCAGGGCTATAAACTCGTAAACGAACCATGACACGTCGAGCAAGGCTTCGTCCTTGTCGACCGTCACCAGGTCGTCGTCTTCAGAATATTCCTCTCCAAGGCGTGCCGTCAGACTGTTGTCGGCGCAGACCTCCTGCTCCATGTCCTCGAGGCAGAGGTCGCACGGCACATGAACCGTGCCTTCGGTATGAAAGTCAAGACTGTAAACGCCACCCGTACGGTTGACCACCAGGTCAACATGCACGTTGCCACGTCTCACTTCGGGAGCGTCAACCGCCTCGAAATAAGCGTCGTCAAGGTCGTATTCAAAAGTAGTCTCGCCTTCCTTCAGACCGTTCAAATCAATCTTTAAGGGCTCTAAACTGTACATTGCTAAAATTATGTAACACAGAAAAGAGTGTCCTTGCCCTTCACAGAAGCTGCACGCATCGGCTACGGGCGGCACAATTCTTTGGGCTGCAAAGTTACAAATTATTTTTCATACAAGCATAAAGAAAACGCAAAAACATTTGTTAATTGCCATTTACTGCTTAAAATCCATTATGTAAACGAGGTGTAAGTCCCAAATTGCAAACATGTATTGATGCCCCTTTTTATTCACTCATATTTCAGATACGACAGACGGGGCATTGCCTAAAGCCTGACGATATTTTCCACAAGCATACTAAAATGCCACCTTTTACCTTCCAAAAGGTTACCTTTTACGCTGCAAAAGGTTATCTTTCAGGCCGCGAAAGTCGGCCTTTTGCAACATATTGAGCATCAAGACGTTACAAGCACGATAAAAGGCAGGGAGCTGAGGTGTGCCGGAGCGGGCGGCAAGGGGCTGCTGAAAGCACTGCCGTAAACGGAAAGTGGCGCGGCAGACCATTGCCGCGCCACCACACACCGCACAGGGACCGGCCTGCAGTTATTTCTTCTTGGTGGTTACGTAGATTACGCCGTTCTTGGCAGCATCGCCGTATTTCGCTATCGTCTCCTTGTCCTTATTTACCTCGATGCTCTCTATATCGTCCAGATTATAGTTCTTTATGTCGTCCACCTGCTTGCCGTCGACGACATAAAGCATGTTGCCCGACATGTGAAGCCGACCATTCTTGGGCAAATCGTAACGATTGAGTATGTCTATGCCGGTGCCGTTCTTGCCGCCGTCAATACGGAACGCCACGGGCAGCGAGTACTCAACGGCTACGCACTTGCCATCCTGCTTGCCGGGAGTCCACTTCGGCATGGACCTTACGATGCGGAGAGCCTCTGCGTCGAGGGCGTCGCATACGCTACGTGCGACCGTGGGGTTTGTGACATTACCGTTCCTGTCGATGACGAACTTCACCACAACACGTCCCTGTATGCCGTCTTCGGCTGCTTCCTTTGGATACTTCAGATTGTCTGCGAGCCACCTCATCAAGGCATTCTGGCCGCCGGGGAACTCGGGCATTTCTTCAACAGTGTTGTACACCTTGTCGTCATCGCCGCCGTCAAGGCTGTTGTTTCCAGTTGTCACAGCAGCCTGCCGTGCCTCCCCGGCGATACCGGTTGCGGCATTAGCGCCCGCCGCAGCCGCCACTTGCGGAGCCTGCACTGACGGAGTTCCGCCCGCAGGCATCACGGCACTTACAAGAGCGTCGCTCTCGTTCATTATTTCGTTACCCAGGCTCTCGGCCTTCGGCGTGGCAAAAGCCACCACGGCCACGGCGGCCACCGGCGCAACGAGGAGCGTCCTAACGCGCCGCCACGGATTTGAT
Organism: Prevotella sp. CAG:1058; assembly: GCA_000433175.1. Classification (GTDB taxonomy): domain Bacteria; phylum Bacteroidota; class Bacteroidia; order Bacteroidales; family Bacteroidaceae; genus Prevotella. The sequence goes on along the minus strand of HF986641.1, from coordinate 10,079 downwards.
TTCTTTTTCATCATCATGGTAATTCGTTTTTTAAGTGAACATTGGTTTAGATTATTAGCCATAGTGAATAGTTTGTCGCCCACGGCCTTGCGTATCAGCATGAGCTGGTACGTGGCGGCGTCGGCACCCGATGATAGTACCGCGCTGTCGGCCTCGTACTCGTGCAGGTTTTGCAGTTCGGCCTTGAGCAGCCACGCCGAGGGGTTGAACCACTGGAACACTATCAGCGCGTCGCACAGCATTATGTCGGCTGAATGGCGTCCGTATATGTGGGCACGCTCGTGCGTAAGTATGTACCGAGGGTCGCCGGCGTAGTCTTTCGCGCTTATCACGATGTTGCCCATCCAGCTGAACGGAGACACGTCGCCGTCTACGACAATGGTGCGTATGCCGCCGGAGCTGTCGACAACCCTGCCGCCACGCATCAGGCGGTACAGGCTGACGAGCGACCACACCCAGCGGCAGGCGAAAAAGAGTACGCCGAGGACGTAGACGATGAAAGCCGCCTGGGCTGCCGTAAGTACGAAACTTTCAGTCCCGTCGGCGACGGCATGCACTATCATGTCTTCCACGACGACGAAACCGGCTACACCGGCCGGTGCCGACTCCATGCTGAAGTGAACTAAAGGCAGCAACAGCGACAGGCCTATGACGGCGAGCAGCACGGCGCGGTTGAAGCCGAAGAAGGTCTCGCGGCTGAGCAGCAGCTTATAGACAAGGTAGAACGCCGTAAGGCAAAGCGCTACTTTGAGTGAATAAATGAAGAACAGTCCCATAGGATTTTACGTTATATTATTATAAGGTAACAAGTTCATTGCCGCAAGACATGCGCGCGGCACAAGAGGTAAAGGGTGTCTGCCTGCCACGCCGCACACGCCGGCTAGCGGCCGGGACGCAGCGCAAACTCATGCCATCAACGTGCGTCGGCTCACTTACCGTCGGCAGACTCAACCGTCTTTATCAGTTCGCGCAGCTCGTCGAGCGATATCTTCTCGTCCTTGACTAGTGTCGACACGACGCCGAGATACGACTTGCCGAAAAACTTGTCGACCACGTTTTTCAGCGAACCGCGGCGGTAGTCGTCGCGCGACAGCCGTGGAAAATACTTGTAGCTCTTGGGCGTTATGGCCTTGTGCGAAAGGAAACCCTTGTCTTCAAGGATGTGTACGAGCGTCGAAAGGGTGTTGACGTGCGGCTTGGGGTCGTCGTAAAGAGCCTGCAGCTCGCGTATGTGCATCTCGCCCTTGTCCCAATAATGCTCCATTATTTCTTCTTCACGCTTGGTTAATGTTTTCATACTATCAATTTTTTTAGAGTTAATAGATTTCCATAAGTAGCACTATGCAAAGTAACTAAAAGTTTTAGTAACATCCAAATGTTTTGCCGAAAACCGAACTAAAGAAGGTAGTTATTTAACTAAAGTTATACGTTTAGGTGTCATTCTGCATGTACAGCAACAATATTAGCACGGTAAATGCGTTATAAATACGTATGCAGTGGACTGACAGAATACGCCATGTGAAGATAATCCTCGTAATAGCCGCGGTAGTGATAGCCGTGGCCTCGCTGGTTGTGTCAAACGCGCTGGTGCACGAGCTGGCCGACGAGGAGCGCAACAAGATGGAAGTGTGGGCTGAAGCCATGAGGGCGCTCAACCTTGCCGACGAGAACACCGACCTTAACCTTGTGCTTAAGGTGATTAACGAGAACAACACGATACCGGTAATAGTGACCGACGCCGGCGGCAACGTACAGACCTTCCGCAACGTGAAACTGAACGGCGAAACGTATGAAGACAGCCTGAAACAGGCCGGACAAATAAGTGAAAGGCTATTTGACGAGGGCCGATACATAAGGATCGTACTTGGCGACAACACCCGCGACGGCTACATCAACGTGTGTTACGACGACTCGGTCATGCTGAAGCGCCTGGCCGCCTACCCTTACATACAGCTCGGGGTGGTGATGCTGTTCGTCGTGGTGGCCATATTCGCCCTGCTGACATCAAAGCGCGCCGAGCAGAACAAGGTGTGGGTGGGACTGTCAAAGGAGACCGCACACCAACTGGGCACGCCGATATCGAGCCTCATGGCGTGGGTGGAGATACTGAAAGAGAACTACCCCGACGACGACATGATACCAGAAATGGACAAGGACGTGAAGCGTCTCGAACTGATAGCCGAACGCTTCTCCAAGATAGGCTCGCTGCCCGAACCTGTACCGGCAAGCCTTAACGAGGTGATGGCGCACGTCATGGAGTACATGGACCGCCGCACATCGTCGAAGGTGAAGTTCATAAAGGACTTCCCTGATGAGGACATAATCATCAAGATTAACGCCTCGCTGTTCGAGTGGGTAATTGAAAACCTGTGCAAGAACGCCGTCGACGCGATGGAAGGCAGCGGCACCATAACCCTGCACATGGAGTCGGCGGCCGACAAAGCCATAATAGAAGTGTCGGACACCGGCAAGGGAATAAGGAAGAAAGACCTGCGCAACGTGTTCAAACCGGGCTTCACCACCAAGAAGCGCGGCTGGGGCCTGGGCCTCTCGTTGGCAAAACGCATAGTGGAAGAGTACCACAAAGGACGAATATTCGTAAAGAGTTCGGAGACCGGAAAGGGTACGACTTTCCGCATAGAACTGAAGAAATAAAAACACACCTGCACGCAGCCGTTTTGTAAAAGGCATCCTTTTACGCCCTAAAACACGGCAAATTGCACGCTAAAAGGCGGTCTTTCGCAACGCGAAAGGCCGCCTTTTGCATTGCCATCACTAACACTTTGACTGCCAGCACATTACCAACCCTGCCACAACAACGTTTAAAATCCGTCCCCCGCGCCTGCATGACGGATTTCACCTGCACTGTTCCCAAAAGAATATTTCATTGCCACCAACGCCTATACAAAGGCACATTTTGGCACATGTCCCCCTATTGTCCACGTCTATTTGTTGCATCATCCTTGCTCAAAACATTAATTTTGCAAGCGGATTAACTTAAAAATCATAACAATATGAAAAATTTTCGCTTCATTTCATTAGCTATCATTATCGCCATTACGTATGGCGCATGGGCACAGGACGGGAAAGGCGCCATGCCGCTACCGTACAAATGCGACTTCTCTTCAGCTGAAAAATTTGCCGAAGAATGGACAGTTGTCAATAACAATAACGACTATTCTACATGGGAATTCATCGACTGGGACCCAGGCTCTGACGGTATGCCGGGATGTGCATACTGCCAGACTAACGGAGTGACCGGCAACGATGACTATCTCATATCTATGCCGCTTACGCTTGAGGCGGGAGACAATCATGTAACGTTCTCGGCAAAAGGCGTAAGAAGTGACGGCATAGAGGCCATAGAGCTTTATTACGGAGATTCAGACGACGTCAGCAGGATGACGCTTGTCAAAAAATGGAATATCACCGGCAACACGTGGAGAGTCAAGGCTGCAACATTCAACGTGCCTGTAGCAGGTGCTTACCACATCGCCCTGAGGTCAGTATCGACAGAAGGTTACAGCACCTACGTTGACGACATCAAAGTAGACAAAGGTCCCGCGGAACTGTCGCCAAACTTGACGATAACAGGCATAGAGACACCTTATTCACAATGTGACTATTCAGCAGAGACACCTGTCGGCGTGACGATAACCAACAACGGCACAGGCGACGCCACAGAGTTTACACTGGCATACAAAATCAACGGAACAGCAATACCTGCCGAGACATTCAACCTGACAATAAACCCTGACAGCACGATAACAGTATATCCTTCCGTCAGGGCCGACATGGAGGCGACTGGCAGATATGACATCGAGGCGACACTCACCTGCGGCGGCAAAACCACGACCGAGACCGTAACCGCCACGCACAAAGACATTGTGACACAACTGCCGCTGGACTGCGACTTCAGCACAGGAACGGGAGAATACTGGGCAGGACGTAAAGCTGACACATGGAAATTTGACCCAATGGGGTCATGTTACAGAACAACGGTAACCGGGCGGGGGAACGGACTGTTCTCACCATGCATGTACCTTGACAGACCTGTACGCCTTAATTTCGCATACTCGGGAGGACTGTTCAACATAACGGCGAAAATCAGGATATTACTCGGACCGTCAGGCACTGACGTGTCTACATGGCGCACGGTATATTACGATGACAAGGTAGACAACAACGGCGCTCAAAAAGAGATTGCCGTGCATGACATAGAACCGGGGCTTTATTCTATCGCAATAGTAAACGAAGCCGACGAGACCGACATATCACTGAACATTTATTATATCAACATAAGCAAGATTTACGACTATGACATCAAAGCGGATGAGATGCGTTCAGCGATGACGGCATACATGCCTGCCGGACAGTACAACAGTGAGGGCACTTATACCGTAACTGTAAACAACCGCGGCACAGAGCCGATAAAAGAGGTTACAACATCAATGAACATCGACGGCAGCAGACTGTTTGAGAATACACAGAAAGTTGACCTGCAGCCCGACAACACCGCACAGGTAACGGTGACGGGAAGCATGCCTGAGGCTGCGGCAGGCGACATAATAAGGGGCGCATACATAACAGCTGACATAGAGGGAGAGAAATATGCGGCTGACAACCGCATTGAAATAGGTGACGTGGTGCTGACTGACTCGGTATTCGCAACCGAGAATATAACCGACTTTACACGCGGCATAGGCCTGAGCGGACAGACCGCCAAGTTCGGCAACGTCTACACTCTGAACACAGCCGACACGCTGACGTCAGTAACGATAGGGCTGGCAAAAGACGAATATTATGTAAAACGTGACATCGGAATCTCTGTCTACGAGATAAAAGAAGACGGACACAGGCTCGGACGACGCATCATGCACACCACAATGGAACGTGGGGCTGAAGGAAGAATGGCAACCCTAACATTCACGCCGAGACTGCTCAACGCAGGCAACTACTATGTGGAAACGGAACAGATGACCATTGACAACATCGGAATATGCAACGACCCGGCAGCCACAGAAGCAACATTCTACCAAAGTGACGGCGACTCTCTATATAGCATAACGGGCAGCGGAACCATTGCTCTGAGAATGAATTTCGGCCACGGAGCGACATTATACGGTCTTGACGCTGCACTAACAGAGTTTACGGCACCGATAAAGGACAAGGGACTGCTGGGCATACGCGACTCTGTCGGCGTAAGACTGGCTAACGTCGGCACTGACACGATAACCTCAGTGCGCATAACCTGCGCCATTGACGGCATGACAATGGCTGACACTACGGCTGACTTACTGCCTTACGAGGAAAAGACCATAATGTTCCACGACATTGACCTGTCTGCAGCGGGAGAACATAAGATAAGCGTCACGGCAACACTCGACGGCGACGAAAACCCTGCAAACAACACGATTGAGCGTACCGTCACATGTGTGGAGGAGGGCAATCCATACCGACTTGACTTTGAATTGTGTGACGATTTTGACTACGGTACGATGTTCAACCCGCGCTGGCGCACAGTTGACCGTAACAACAGGGAGACTGACGCATGGTCGTTCTACGACTATCCGCACAAATCAGAACCCGTAGGATTCATGGCGTTCAACATTGATGCCACAACCCCGCCGATTACGGACATACCCGGATTCTACCCTCACTCAGGCGAACGTTTTGGAGCAGCCTTCAGTACCTCATACAGTCAAGAGCCTATGGAAAGTGACGTATGGCTGATTTCACCACAGCTGCAATTAGGCGACAACTCGTCAATAAGACTGTTTGTAAAGACCAATGAACTGGATTTCTACAATAAACCAGAACGTTACAGAATACTAGTGTCTGACACTGACGACAGTTTTGATAGCTTCACAGTTATCGGCGGCGACCGTGAGGCGGCGGCAGACGAGTGGGAAGAGGTGAACGTTGACATTTCTGAATATGACAACAAGCCAGTCTACATAGCCTTGCAGTATATCAGCATAAACAACGAAGGCGTGGTAATGATGGTTGACGATGTAGAGGTCATAACCAACCTGCAAGGTACCTCAATCAGTTCGGCTTACAACAGCGCAGACGACATCACAATATCGTCGGAACGCAACGGGATAAGCATAAACGCCGGGGAAGAGATAACCCACGTCTACGTATACAGCCCGTCTGGCCAGATAGTTTACGCCTATGCACCGGGCGCATGCAGACATGCCATTCCTTCATCGGCACTCCAGGCCGGCCTGTACATCGTAAAGGCAGAGACAGCCAACGGCTCGAAAACGGCGAAAGTCAAGATGTAACGGCAAAACGGAGGCGGCTCGCAACCAGCGAGGCACAACACGGACAAACGCCGCCGGCCAATTAAGCCCAATTTGAATTACTGGCTGTAACAGCCTATAAATCAACACCTTTGCAAAAGGCGGCCTTTTGGAACACGAAAGGCCGCCTTTTATACGCTAAAAGGTTACCTTTTGCGGTGCAAAAGGTAACCTTTCAAAAAACGGTAATTGAACCTGTCAGACATTAAAAGCCCTAAGATACTCGGCAAGGTTTACCCCGGCATCAATACCTAACTTCTTACGCAGCCTTGTCCTCGACTTCTTCAACGAATCAGGCAGCACGTTGAGCAGCATCGCAATCTGCTTGTTGTCAACACCTACCAATATGTATGTACATAGCCTTATGTCGTATTCGGTCAGTGTCGGGTGAGCTGTCTTTATGCGCTTGAAGAAAAACGGATAAACGTTCTCAAACGTCTGCCTGAACATATCCCAGCCCATTTCTGTGTCAAGATGTACCTTAACCTGTGCCTTTATCCTGCCTGCAACAGCCGTTCCTATCTCGTTCTTGCCCTTAGCATCATCGACCATGCTGCCTATATGGCGCAACGTATTGTTCTTTTCCTCCATTTCTATGGTACTGATCGCTATTTTACGGTTCTGCGCCTCTATGGCGAGTCGCTTTCGCTCGTTGTCCATCTGCTCCTCAAGCAGCCTCATTGCGGCACGCTTGTTCTTATACCAGTACCACAGGCAGACACAACCGAGCACGAGCAACAATAAGGCTGCGCCAGCCAGGATGTGCATGTACCTCAACTCGGTAGCGGCCTTCTCAGCCTGCATGGCCTCGTCGAAACGGCGTATCCGGCTAACCTCTTCATAACGCAATATCTTTACCTTCATATCGCTGAACCGTAAAGAGTCTACCAAATCGAAATAACGCTGGAAATATGCCACAGCTCCTAAGCTGTCGCCCATACCTATAAGGCATTGCGCCAGACCAAGGTAACAATTTTCACGCCATGTGCCCAAATCGTGTGTGAATGTATAATCCAACGTCGCAGACAAAAGTGCCATAGCCTCGCCATAGTCGCCATGGCGGTAAAGCCATGAAGCCACGTTGATATTACACATGTTACGGAAATATGCGTTCGACCCTTTACGCGAATACTCCTCCATCCACTTGATGTAACGGTACGGGCACTCTTTTCCCGTCTGACTGTACGCATAACTGATATTGAGCATTGCCGTGGCACGAAGGAAAGAATCACGGCGAGCCACTTCGCCACGCTCAAGTTTCTCCAGTATTGCCAGACCCCGACTAATCTCGCCAAGGCGTAGGTGGCACAAAGCTGTATTCATCTCGGCTGACGCGAGCAATGCTGGTGTGTCGGACTCACGGAACATGGCAACAGCCTTTTCATTTTCACCCAAGGCACGCAACGGCTCGCCAATGTCGATGAGGACCTTGCCTATCATCAGATGGCAACTGCCGATACCCTTCTTGTCGCCAATACGCATAAAGTAGTCCAAATCAGCATATTGCGCCGAATACAAACCGTACAAATCGTTCTTCGCACCAAGCTCGAACAGCATCCTGCTGCGTCGTATACGCATGTAATCGTACCCGAAACGCTTACGGTCTACTGCGCTTTCGGCCTGCTTTATCAAGGCCAACGCATGTTGTATTTCCTTTCGGTCGTGCCTGCTCACTGCATCCCAGTAAAGCGCTCGCCATGCGATAGCCTTGACACCGGGATTAGCCTTGCCGAGGTTGTAAAGTTGGGACACCAGCTCCATCTGTTCGTCTACAACATAACCGCTCAGCCGTTCCAACCTGTCAACGATGGAATCGCAAGCCTTGGTAGTCTTCGGCCACGGCTCGTCCACTGACGCATGGGCAACAAGTGGAATGAAACACAAGATTAATAAAACAACAGGTAATATTAATCTTACATTAAAAAATGAAAGAGTATTTATAATTCTATAGTTGTCGGGTATCTTCATACTGCGAAGGTAATCAAAATAATACGATTACACGCCACAAAGAAGATACTTTTTTAAAATCATGACACAACATGTACGCCACAACATCTAATTGCCTGCAAAAAACTCCCTATCAGTATTCCACAATGCTGGCAATACAATAAACAGGCGTAATTTACTAAAAAATGGTGGTTCAAAAGGCCGGAAGACTCAAACAATCATTTTTTAGCTTATATGAAATATAAAACCTTAGCCACGACGAAAACAATGCCCTATCTGGGCATAAACTTCACCGGCACGGTGTAAACAGTCTCGACAACCTTGCCTGAAATCCTTCCGGGCATCCATTTGGGCATTCCTCTAACCAATCTTAACGCCTCTTTATCGAATTCAGGTGCAAGTCCTTTAACAACCTTAGGCTCTTTAACAGTACCGTCTTTCGCTATCTTAAACTGGACAATAACACGCCCGCTGATGTCACTTCCTGTATCAGGCCACCGCATGTTTTCCTCAAAATATTTCATCAACGCAGCCTCTCCACCTGGAAAACTCGGTTGAGTCTCCGGCATGGCACCGAAGAGTTGATTTTGATTCGGCACCGGCACAGAGCTGTTATTCTGTCCGTCAGCGCTCAACTTGTCGCTACTACATGCCGCAAACGAAGCAGCTCCAATGGCAATTCCGGCTACTGTGACCGCCTTTCCCGCAAGCCTTCTGAAGTTCAGCTCACGTTCGATGTATCTTACTTCTGCCTCACATGCCGGACAAGTTCCGCTGCATTCACCATCGTTGGTACATTTACCTGGTACGTATTCTATGCCATTGGCATCAGCAACAGCCTTCCTCACGGCTTTAAGTGTATCACACAAGTCTTTACCTTTACCCATGACAAAAATTGTTTCAACAAAGATACTCATTTAATTCAATATTTACATCTTTGCCAACACAATTTATTGCAAATGAACTTGGAAAGGATTATATTTGTACTATGCTTGCAAAACTTATAGGAATAGAACGGCACCGCATCACAACTGACGGACAGGGCGTGACAACACTTGTCGCGTTTCACAGCTGTACACTGCATTGCAGATACTGCCTAAATCCGCAATGTCTCAATCAAGACATTGTCTGCCGTTGCGTCAGCCCGGAAGATTTGCTTGAAGAAGTATCAGTAGACAACCTGTATTTCATCGCAACAGGTGGCGGAATAACTTTCGGCGGTGGCGAACCGTTGCTCAATAGTGCTTTCATAACGGAATTTTCCAAGATTGCCAACCCTCAATGGCGCATAAATATCGAAACTTCATTGAATGCCGGAACACACCTGCTGGAAAGCATTCTGCCTTGCATTAGTCATTATTACATAGACATCAAAGACATGAATCCGCAAATCTACAATGCCTATACGACAGGTTTTAACGGTATTGTAAAAAGGAATCTACAATTACTCGCATCGAAAGTCTCACTTGACAACGTTACAATACGCCTACCACTTATCCCCGGTTTCAACAATGAAAGCGACATTCAGGAAAGCAAGAAAGAACTTGAGCAAATGGGATTTATGAACTTCGACACGTTCAAATACATCAGTACAGACACCACCCTATTACCCGACAGGCAATAAAAAGACTTCTACCGACAACCATCACTTCCCATTATCTCAATTACTCCCATTCCTCCCATCCTCCTCCCAATCTGTCCCATTACTCCAAAATCTGTCGCATCACTCCCATCAGTCCCATTACTCCCATATCTCCCATTACTCCCATTACTCCCATCCACCGACAAGCACAAAAAAAGAGTCCCGCAGGAATCTCTTCCTGC